>CAJONA010000102.1 GCA_905235755.1 uncultured Clostridia bacterium | reverse complement strand
GTTTGTTTCACCTGTGTGTCTTTGTAGAATTTAATTCTTCAAGATTCGAACTATTTTCCTCTTTAACTTATGTAGGATGTCTCTATGTTATATTCTTTATCGTTCGGCATACCAGAATAATCAGTTTGAGTGACTGATTATGATTGGGAATAGTCCACTTTCATATGGATCTTGTGATAGTTAACGAAATGGAAACATCTCTATTCACATAAAATGTTCATAATATGGTGTCTAGTTATCTATCTATCAATCTATATATATATCTATATATATATATCAGGGGTACATATATGCCAATGTGCATAAGCCGCCACTGCGACAGCTCGTAATCTTCGAGCTTTAATTTTTTGTCGTCGAGCGCGATGAGTATATCCTGCGCCCACGGCACGAGCAGCCATACTATCGTGCATTTTTCCTTCGACACGGCGTCGAGGATATATTCGGGCTTCGTGCCTTTGAGAAGCACCGCCTTCGAGCCGCTTATCAGCGAGCCGAACCAGTGCATTTTCGCGCCCGTGTGATAGAGCGGCGGGATGCAGAGAAACACGTCGTCATGTGTTTGACCGTGATGATTTTGTTCGACGCGGCATGAGTGTATCAGCGCGCGGTGCTTGTGAAGTATCGCCTTCGGGAAGCCTGTCGTGCCGGATGAGAAATATATCGCCGCGTAGTCGTCTTCCGTCAGCGGAACGTTCGGGTTCGCGCTTGAACTTTCCGTCACGAACGACGTGTAGCTTTCTGCGAATGACGGGCAGCCGTCGCCGACATAGAGCAGCAGGTGATTGTCGTCGATGGTGTCCGCGATACTCTCGATGCGTCCGATGAACTCGGGCCCGAAGAGAAGTATATCGGATTCGGAAAGCTCAAAAGTGTATTTTATTTCGTCGGAGGAATACCTGAAATTCAGCGGAACGGCTATCGCGCCTGCTTTTAATATTCCGAAATATATCGGCAGCCATTCGAGGCAGTTCATAAGCAGTATCGCGACCTTGTTGTTTTTGCCGATGCCTCTGGAAATGAGCGCGTTTGCAAAGCGGTTTGCCCTCTCGTTGAACACCGCCCACGTTATCTCGCGGCGCATATACGGCGTCGGCGACGGCTGAACGAGTTCGTAATCGTTCCATGTTATTTTTTTCTTTAATTGCTGCTCGGGATTTATCTCCACGAGAGCCGTTTCGTTGCCGTAAATACGGCTGTTTCTTTCAAGTAAATCTACGATGGTCATAAGTTCTCCCTGAAAATTTTAAAATTTTTGTGGAAATAGTTGTTTCATTTATGGTATAATGCTGATGTCAAACGGAGGTAAAGAAATGGTAGTTGATTTTCATACGCACACGTTCCCCGATAAGATAGCGGCGAGAACGATAGAATATCTTTCAAAGAAGGGAAATATCAAGCCGTACAGCGACGGCACGGTCGACGGACTGAAAGCGTCGATGAAAAAATCGGGCGTCGATATTTCGGTCGTTTTGCCCGTCGCCACGTCGCCTAAACAGGTCGATTCGATCAATCGCCTTTCGACGGAGCAAAGCGGCAAAGACGGCGTTTATTTTTTCGGCGCCATACATCCCGACAGCGAAAACGTCGGCGAGATACTTGATTTTGTAAAGAGATCGGGGCTTCGAGGCATCAAAATACATCCCGATTATCAGGACGCGTTCTTTGACGACGACAGGTATGTAAAAATCATCGCCGAAGCGGCGAAGCGCGATCTGCTCGTCGTCACGCACGCGGGGATCGACGTCGGATACCGCGACTGCGTCCATTGCACGCCGGATATGATACTGCACGTCATGGACAGGCTCGGCTCGCTTATCGACAACAAGCTCGTTTTAGCGCATCTCGGCGGCTTCGGACTGCCCGATGAAGTGATGGAAAAACTCGTCGGCAAGCCGGTGTATATGGACACCGCCGCCGTGCTCGATCTGTATCCGGACAAGTGCCTTGAAATAATGCGCCGGCACGGATTTGACAAGATCCTCTTCGCATCCGATCTTCCATGGGCAGATCAGAAAAAATTCATCGACATTGTTAAGAATATGCACATCTGCGAAGCGGACGAAGATCGCGTGTTTTATAAAAATGCACTGTCTTTACTTAACATCGAATAAAAATAAAATAATATATAGTATTCTACTACTTTTTAGGACAAAAATCAACATTTTTTTAATAAATTTGAGCAGAAATTTTATAAAGTATCGCCGTGTTTTACCACGACGGTCTTAAAATCGGAGAATGATAATGCACGATATATGGAATCCGTGGCACGGCTGCGTCAAATGCAGCGAAGGCTGTGCAAACTGCTATATGTATTTTCTCGACCGCAAGCGCGGCCGCGACGGCTCTGACATCTTTAAAACAGGGCAGAATTTCGAATATCCGCTGTTAAAAAACCGCGACGGCGCTTATCGGGTAAAGAGCGGCGAGCTTATACGCGTTTGCATGTCGTCGGATTTCTTTCTTGAAGACGCCGACGTCTGGCGCGACGACGCGTGGGACGTCATCAGACAGCGCAGAGATGTAAAGTTCTTTCTTCTGACAAAGCGCGCGCACAGAATAAAAGAGAACTTGCCGTCCGACTGGGGCGACGGCTGGGAAAACGTGATGATAAATGTCACCGCCGAAAATCAGCGCCGCGCCGACGAGCGCATACCTGTATTGCTCGATATCCCCGCAAAGCACAAAGGCGTGATGTGTGCGCCGTTCATCGCGCCCGTCAGCATAGGCAAGTATCTGTCCTGCGGCGGGATAGAGCAGGTCATCTGCGGCGGCGAAAATTATGACGGCGCGAGGGCGTGCGATTATGATTGGGTGAAAAAACTACGCGCGGAGTGCGTTAAAAACAACGTCACGTTTTGCTTTATCGAAACGGGAACGGTGTTCATAAAGGACGGAAAGCGGTACAATATTCCGAGCAAGCGAGTGCAAAGCGAAATGGCGTACAGATCAAATATGAACTATGTCGGCAAGCCGATTTTGTGGCGTCTTTATGACAATTTCGGCATCGAAATACCGAAAGAAGAGCTATATGTTCCGCACTTCCGACCGCATTGCGAGCGTTGCGGCAGTCGGCTGATATGCAACGGCTGCTCCGATTGCGGCAAATGCGAGAAAAAATCAAATTAAAATCACAAGCCCGCTTTTTCGGGCGGGCTTGTGAGACTGCACATATAACGTGCGATGGAAATCTTTACATTGACGATCGGAGGAATAACACATCGACAACCTCGACGCCAACCCGTTCAGGTACTGCGGAGAATACTATGACAAAGTCAGCGGCACGCTGTATCTCCGTGCGAGAAATTACAACGCGAGTATAGGCAGATTGTACAGACCCGACTATGTGTCGGAGCACTTCTCTGTTCTTCTGAAGCAGAACGGTCTGCGGCACATACGCTTCCACGAGCTCCGGCACTCCTGAGCCTCTCTGCTGCTGGCGAAAAAGGTGCCGATGAAGATGATCCAGGAATGGCTCGGGCACAGCGACATAAGCAGACGAGCAATATCTATTCCCACCTCGACTCCGAGAGCAAGCTTGAATCGGCAGACATTATCGGCGCGGCGCTGTCGTCGTAAAAAATACAAGCATAAGTGATATATCAGACACACCCCTGTCCGACGCTTCTTCGAACAGGGGTGTTCTCTTTGGTTTTCTCACAACAAGGTATGCCTTTGGATCATCGTTCATGAAAGCACCTCGACAAACCGGAATTTGTCAGCTTAACAGCGCAATTTCTTTTTCCGTTCTTGTTTTTGTCCACTTGCCGAACGCTTGAGACTCCATAGAAGGAATGTATCCCAAATTCTTATACCCCAGTTTAAGGAGCAGCCCCATACTTGCAATATTCTGAGGTTCTGTGAAGCTGATAAACTTCCAATCGGGGATCATATCAGTCAGAGCAGAAAGCACCTCAAAGGCATATCCTTGCCGATGATACTTATAGGAAAAGGTATACTCGAGAGAAATCGTGTTATCGTTCGGCATAACAACAATTTCACCGATCATTTCATCGGTTTCTTTCAGTGCTACAGCAATCATTGAGCCTTCTTCAACAGAAAGAACATCCTCCTTGTGACGCTCAACCAATTGCACAATTCCCTCATATCTCTATTCGGTGTTATGTAGTACCACTATTAACTGATGTTACAGTATTGTACCCAGATCAAGAATCGTAAACCCCTCTTGTTTCGGACAAAGTTTGCACCTCTGGACAAAACAGTCATACTGCAAATTCGGCTCTGCCTGCAGGCAACAGGCGTAAGCGCCGGCAATATGAGGAATCGTCCAGCTTTCCGAAACCGCTTTGCTCCAATGTATGTATTCCGAATCCGTGTCGTTTCCGGGAGATGTTCTTCTGGAAGACGGTACAAAGCACAAGGATTTAAAATACTCTGCAAAACCCTCTCTGTTTTTGTTCATAGTATAATTCTTGATTTGCCATTTGTTCAGTTCATAAACGATCTGATTGCCGCGTTTGAAGCCGTCAATTCCTTGAAAATCACGTCCGAAAGACGTTGCGTCAATCAACACGCATCCCGTTGACAACAACTCAGAGGCAAGCTTGTTTCTTTGTTCTAATTGACTTTTTGAGAATGGAGCAGAAAGACTGACAACACGGATCGGAGAATTGCTACCGCGATTATACTCATATACCTTTTTAAGTGCTTCCAACTGAAATCCGTAATATACTTCACGGTCATCTGTCTTATTTGGTATCGCAAAGTACACAAGTTCCGATTCGGGCGTCACTCCGCACGTAGAACCGCACAAGAAACCTGCGCAGGTCATTCCATGAAAATCTTGATAGTTGTTGTTAGGATGATCGTGAACAACTTCGATGTATTCAATTCTATCTATAAACTCAATATGATTCTTATTGATCGGTCTATCAATTACGGCAACCTTGACGCCTTTGCCGGTCAATCCTATAGAATGTATCAGATTTTCTTTGCCCTCCTGCATAACTCGATTTGCGACTTCCTGTAAAAAAACTGTTTGAGAATTAAAGCATAGCTCCGACAGTTCTGCTTCGGATTTTATATTAACCTTGCGGTCTGTCAAATCTCTGTAACATAACTGCCAGATAGCTTCGCGAGTGAACGGAGTAATTGAATCATAATAATCAGTAGAAACGCAGGACGGTAATTCAAAAAATGATATTATGTTCTTTGACAACTGTTTATCCCCCTTTCCATTTTCAATAATAACATAGTCATTGTAGATAAAAAACAAGATTTACATTAGTCTTTGGTTGGTCATCTTTGATATCGGGAGCAAAGCTCGTTGTTTTTATAATCAAATATCACGTCTGCATCGCTGGACATCATGTTTCGCAGCCCGAGCCGTTTAGTTTCAATAAAAATCAATGTGTGTTTCTCCGCAAATCCCGATTTAACTAATTAAATTAAAAACGCCGCTTCGAAATTGCTTCCGAAGCGGTGTTGATGGCGGAGGGAATGGGATTCGAACCCATGTGCGGTTTTAAGCCGCAAACTGATTTCGAGTCAGCCCCGTTATGACCACTTCGATATCCCTCCGTATTAAATTGTGTGCGAACTTTGATAGGAAACTGTAAGATGACATTCGCTTTTCCTGCAAGTCAAAGTTGCGAAAACTTGAGGAAAACGGAGCAAATGCGAGCTTTTGAGAGCTTTCGCAAATTGCCGAAGGACGAAACCGAGCCGCTTTCGAGTCAGGGCCGTTATGACCTCTTCGATACGCTTCCGTATAAAGAGCGAAAACGTCGGTTTTCG
The DNA here is from genome assembly GCA_905235755.1 of uncultured Clostridia bacterium. Classification (GTDB taxonomy): domain Bacteria; phylum Bacillota; class Clostridia; order Oscillospirales; family CAG-272; genus RGIG6816. The sequence goes on along the minus strand of CAJONA010000102.1, from coordinate 4,067 downwards.
CTCAAAGCCATATCAGTATATCACAGCTTTTTTGTTTTGTCAATGGCGCTTTTGCAAAAAAACGAGAAATATCGCCGGTTCATATTTATTTTTTCTCGTTTGCACACGGTCGGACTTATTTCTTTGTGTATGTGATAAGTCCTATTTTTATCGTCGGCGTGCCGTCGTCGTTTTTACCACGGGAAAAATCGAACGTTCCGTTATACGTCGTGTCCGAATCCGTAAAGTTGAACGTGATCGTTTCCGTGCCGTCGTCCTTTTGATCTATCGTGTACGTGCCCTTGTATTCCGTGGACGACGTCGCACCGAGCAGCGAACCGGAGACGGTGAGCGTCACGTTGCTGCCGCTGAATTTATACGTCGCCTTTGCACCGATGAGCGAGCTTGAACCGATCTCGCCCGAATACGTGCCGGACAGCGTTGTTGAGCACGACGCGAGAAGCGCACCCGCTATTGCGAGGACCATTATTATGGCGATGATTTTAACTGATTTTTTCATTGTTGTTCTCCTTTATATTATTTTTCATATTTCATCGAAGTCAAGAATTGTCGCCAGTACCATATTTGACACGAGCATTCCGCGCCGCGTGAGCGCGTATCCTTTATTTGTCTTGACTATCAGTTTTCTTTCGATGAACGGCTGCATCTTTTCGAGGTATTTTTCCTCAAAATCCAAGCCGTAGCGCGAATTGTAGTCGCCGACAGACACGCCCTCGCTGAGTCTGAACGCGAGCATCACATACTGTGTCGACGCTTCGGCAATGCTCATTTTGTAGTTTTCGTCGAGCAGGGCGTCCGCATCGGTCGGATCCTGCATAAACAGGTCGATGTCCTTTTTATACGAGAACATCTGCTTGCCGACCATCGAATGAGCGCCCGGGCCGAAACCGATATAATCGAGATTGTGCCAATATTTGAGATTATGCTTACATTCGAAGCCTTTTTTTGCGAAATTGCTTATCTCGTACTGATCGAGACCGCAAGCGTCAAAAACTTTGCACGCATTCATATACATCCTCACCTGCGTGTCCTCGTCGGGAAGTGTGTTTTTGATGTTCGGGTGGCGTCCGAACGGAGTGTCATCCTCGATTTTCAGCCCGTAAAACGAGACGTGCTCGGGCTTCATATCGGCGACATATGCAAGTGTGTTCGAAAGTTTTGCGAACGTCTGAAACGGAAGCGCGTACATTATGTCGACGTTTATATTTTCAAAACCCTCCATGCGGGCGAGCAGAAAAGAATTTTCAAATTCTTCGAGCGTGTGTATGCGCGAGAGCATGAAAAGCTCCTCATTGTCGGCGCTTTGCAGTCCGATGCTCAGGCGGTTTATGCCTGCGGCGCGATACGACGACAGCTTTCTCGAATCGAGCGTGCCGGGATTCGCTTCGATCGTTATCTCGGCGTTTGGCGTAACGTCGGCGTATGCGCGCACCGCTTCAAGAATCGTTTTGATGTTCTCCGGCGGCAATATCGACGGCGTACCGCCTCCGATATATATACTGTCGACAAATTTACCGTTATAATATTTTTTGCAGCTTTTTATCTGCTTTATGAGTGCGGCGGAATATCCCGCGGGATCGCGCCCGGCGAGCGAATAAAAGTCGCAGTACGCGCACTTTTGCACGCAATACGGTATGTGAATGTAAAAGCCGATCGAGTTCATTAAAATTTCTCCGTCAATTTTCGTTGTCGAGTTTGAGCACCGCCATAAACGTCTCGGGCGGAACTTCTATCGAACCGAGCTTGCGCATACGCTTCTTGCCTTCTTTTTGCTTTTCGAGCAGTTTTTTCTTTCTCGTGATGTCGCCGCCGTAGCATTTCGCAAGGACGTCTTTTCTCATCGCCTTGACCGTCTCACGCGCGATGACGCGTCCGCCTATCGCCGCCTGTATCGGCACTTCGAACAGTTGGCGCGGGATGTTTTCTTTCAGAGCTTCGGCTATTTTGCGCCCTCTGGTGTACGCGCTGTCGGCGTGGACTATGAACGAGAGCGCGTCGACGGGTTCGAGATTCAGCAAGATGTCGAGCTTGACGAGCTTGCTCGGCTCATACCCCGCGAGCTCGTAATCGAGCGAGGCGTAGCCTTTCGAGCGGCTTTTGAGCGCGTCGAAAAAGTCATAGATTATCTCATTGAGCGGCAGCTTGTAATGAAGCTCCATGCGCGTTTTGTCGAGGTATTTCATATCGACGAAAACGCCGCGCCGTTCCTTGCAAAGTTCCATTATGCCGCCGACATAATCCGACGGCGAGATGATGCTCGCCTTTACTATCGGCTCCGCCGCCTCCGATATTTCGTCGGGGGACGGGAACGCCGACGGATTGTCGATGAATTTGACCGTTCCGTCTTTATACGTTATTTTATATATTACGCTCGGCGCCGTCGTTATGAGGTCGAGCATGAATTCGCGTTCGAGCCGCTCCGCTATTATCTCCATGTGCAGCAGTCCGAGGAAGCCGCAGCGAAATCCGAATCCGAGCGCTATACTCGTTTCCGGCTCGAAGGTGAGTGCCGCGTCGTTGAGACGCAGCTTTTCGAGCGCGTCGCGCAGATCGGGATACTTCGCGCCGTCCGAGGGATAGATCCCTGCGAAAACCATCGGCTGCGCCTGCTTGAATCCGGGAAAAGCCGCGCTCGTCGGATTCTGCGCGTCCGTGACGGTGTCGCCGACGCGCGTGTCTGCGACGTTTTTGATGCTCGCGGTGAGATATCCGACGTCTCCCGCCGACAGCTCGTCCGTGGGGACGAGACCGAACGGTGACATCCGTCCGACTTCGACTACGTCGAACTCCGCCTCGGTATTCATCATTTTGACTTTCATGCCGCTCTTTACCTTGCCGTCCGCGACGCGGATATAGACAACGACGCCGCGATACGAATCGTAATACGAATCGAATATCAGGCATTTCAGCGGCGCGTTCTCATCGCCGCTCGGAGCGGGGATCGACGTGACGATCTTTTCGAGTACATCCTCGATGTTCAGTCCCGTTTTCGCCGATACGGCGGGACAGCCTTCGGCGTCGATGCCGATGACGTCCTCGATCTCGTTTCTCACGCCCTCTATATCGGCGGAGGGAAGGTCGATCTTGTTTATGACAGGGATTATTTCAAGGTCGTTTTCAAGCGCGAGATACGTATTTGCAAGCGTCTGCGCTTCGATGCCCTGCGTCGCGTCGACGACGAGAAGCGCGCCTTCGCACGCGCCGAGCGAGCGCGAAACTTCATAGTTGAAGTCGACGTGTCCCGGCGTGTCGATGAGATTGAACTCGTACGTTTCGCCGTCCTTCGCTTCATAATTCAACGTGACGGCGCGCGCCTTTATCGTGATGCCGCGCTCGCGCTCGATGTCCATATTGTCGAGGAGCTGGTCCTCCATTTCGCGCTTCGACACGCTTTTCGTCGCTTCGAGCAGTCTGTCGGCGAGTGTGCTTTTGCCGTGATCTATGTGCGCTATTATAGAAAAATTGCGGATTTTGTCCTGTCTTTGCATCGTGTGCCTCTGAAAATCTAAACTTAATCATATTTATTATATCATTTTCGGACATACTTTTCAATAGTTTTCTCAAATCTCTTGCAAGAAGCGAAATTATGTGGTAAAATACATAAGGAAAATATTACTCGCCGGAGGAAAAAATGGTAAACGAAAGTATAAAATTTTTAAGACAGTTCGACAGTGAGATCGCCGACGTCATCGACGCCGAGCTTTCGCGCCAGCAAAACGGAATCGAACTGATAGCGTCTGAAAACGTAGTGTCCGAAGCGGTGCTTGCTGCTATGGGCTCGATACTCACGAACAAATATGCGGAGGGCTACTCCGCGAAAAGATATTACGGCGGCTGCGAATGCGTCGACGTTGCGGAAAATATTGCGATCGACCGCGCGAAAAAAATATTCGGCGCGGAGCACGTCAACGTTCAGCCGCACAGCGGAGCGCAGGCGAACCTCGCGGTTTATTTTGCGCTGCTGAACCCGGGCGATACGGTTCTCGGAATGTCGCTCGCAGACGGCGGACACCTAACTCACGGCAGTCCTGTCAATTTGTCTGGAAAATATTATAACTTCGTTTCAT
>CAJONA010000101.1 GCA_905235755.1 uncultured Clostridia bacterium | reverse complement strand
GCTCGGTCACCGCTCGGCTCTGACAGCCATTTAGGCTGTCATTCACTCCCTCGCGGCCGCTACGCTACTTTGCACAAGGGAGCCTTGCGCTCACTGCGCGCGAGAAAGAACACGGCGCGGGCAAAGCGGCGTTTTTTGTCCTTTTTGAGCAAAAATCCGTTCTTTGAGCGCGACCGCGCCCATTTGAACGGATAAATTTACATTTTTTCGGAAAAATGTTGACTTAGGTGTTGAAATTTTCTTTAAAATATGATATAATATATATGCTGTATTTATATACAGAAAAGTTTGTATCCCGTTTTATCACCCCAAAAATAAAAACAAAGGAAAGAAACTTAATGAATTCATATAACGAAATTTGGGAGCTCGTACTTAAAGAGCTCGAAAAAAAATATTCGGAGTCGCTCATGGACCTCTGGTTCAAAAATCTCGAACTCGCTTACCTCGACGACAAATACGCGTTTATCGTCGCAAACGACGACGGATTTTTCGTAAACCTGCTCAACACGCGTTACGCGCAGCCGATAGAGGCGTCGTTTTATGAGGCGATGGGCTTCCCCGTAAAAGTAAAGATTTTTTCAAAAAAAGGCTTCAGCGTTGAAAACGCAGTGATGTCTCTCGACTCTCCGGCAAGAGATGAGACGGAGACGGACGAGAACGGCGAGGACGCAAAAGGCGAGCGCTCGTACGACTCGTATTTTTCAACGGACAAGGAATACACGTTTGAGACGTTCGTCGTCGGCTCGTCAAACAAATTCGCCCATGCGGTCAGCGTCGCCGTGGCGAACAATCCCGCCGAGGAATATAACCCGCTGTTCATCTACGGATCGAGCGGCCTCGGCAAGACGCACCTGATGAAAGCTATCGCCTACAAGGTCAAAAAGGATCATCCCGATTACAAGATCGTATTTATCAAGGGCGACGATTTCACAAACGAGCTCGTCGCTTCCATCTCCAAAAAGACGATGGCGGCGTTCAAGGAAAAATACAGGAACGTTGACATGCTCCTCGTCGACGACGTGCAGTTTATAGCCGGGAAAGTCGCGACGCAGGAGGAATTCTTCCACACGTTCGAGTCGCTGTTTGAAAACCGCAAGCAGATAATCCTGACGTCCGACCGTCCGCCGAAAGAGATACAACATCTCGAAGACAGGATAAAGAGCCGCTTTGAGGGCGGTATGATCGCCGACATTCAGCCGCCGGACACGGAGCTGCGCATCGCCATACTCAAACGAAAAGCGGAAATGATGAACATCGACATCTCAAACGACGTGCTGACGTTCATCGGCGAAAACATCAAAAGCAACGTCCGTCAGATGGAGGGAGCGATCAAAAAGCTCGGCGCATACGCATACATAAATCAAACGCCGATCACGATAGACGTGGCAAAATCTCAGCTTTCGAGTTTTATCTCCGTCAGCTCGACTCCGGCGGAAACGGCGGAAAAGATAATCGACAGCGTGTCGAAAATGTACGATATACCTGTCGAAGATATCAAGAGCAAAAAACGATCGAAGGAAATATCAATGGCGCGCCACATTTCGATATACGTCATAAGAAAGATAACGCAGATGTCCGTCACCGACATAGGCAAGATCTTTAACAGAGATCACACGACCGTCCTCGCGTCGATAGACGTAGTAAGCAACGAGATGAACAGCGACGCGAACGTCGAGCGTACCGTAAACAATCTTATCAAGGATTTTTCGTAACGCTTTATTCAAATGTATAATTCCATTTTTTATCGTGATTTTAAAAAGTGAGCGACTTTTCCACAGCCTGTGGAAAAGCATGTTAAAAACTTGTATTTGCTGACTTTTTCAAATGTGCGTAAATTTTTCGGAATTTTCCGAAAAATTTATTCAAAAGCCGAAAACACCGTCTGTTGTTGAATGATTTATACATATCGATTTATACGGATATAGAAAACAAAAATACATTTTTGTAATATATTTCCAATTAAATTTTGAATTGTCAACAAAGTTTTCATTTTATAACACGAAGTTTTCCTTTTTTGTCAACATGTAAAAAAAAGGCAGCAAAACCGCCCGCTTTTTCAACATTTTCAAAACGCCGTTTCAACACGGAAAGTAAGATCGAACATACGCAAAAAACAAAGACACGACGTGTGTTTTACGAGTTTTATACATTTTCCGCACTTCCTACAAACAACTACTGCTACTTTTTTATTTTATTTTATTTTTAAAGAAAGGGACCGCAAAAGCGGTCGGGTGAAAAAAATGAAGGTAACGTTCAACAAGGAATCATTGCTGTCAGCCATTACGCGCTCGCTCGGTTGCGTATCAAGCGACAAGACGATGGGAAGCATCGAGGGCATATACATCGGCACGTCGTCGTCAAACGAGTGCATGATATGCGCCTACGACTATGAAAAAGGTATGAAGATCTTTATCTCCGCCGACGTCGAGGAAAGCGGCACCATGGTCATAAACGGGACAAAGCTCGCTTCGATAGTCAAGTTTATGCCCGGAAGGATAACGCTTGAAACGAGCGACAACGGCACGGCGACGATATCGAGCGGAAAATCCAAATTTCAGCTTTTCTATATAAACGGCGATACGTTCCCGCCTATCCCCGAGCTTTCACCCGACAGATTTTTCTCTCTGCCGCAAAATGTGCTCCGTAAACTTATAAATCAGACGTCGTTCGCAATTTCACACGACGAATCGCGTCCGATGCTCACAGGCCTTTATTTTGAGGTAAAAGCGGACAACGTTCGCGTCGTTGCTTGCGACAGCTTCCGCTTGGCTATAAGAGACGTAAAAACGGATACGAAGATGAGTTCCGCCTCCGGCGAAGAAGAATTCCGCTTCATACTTCCGCTCAAAACGATAAACGAGCTTGCCCGGCTTATCGACGACAAAGACGAAGAAATAAAATTCTCGCTCACGAGAAAGAGAGTCATCATCTCGATGAAGATGAGATACGGCGACGAGGAGAGAGACACGACGCTGTTCTCGCGCCTTATAGACCAGATGTATCTCGAATACGACAGATTTATTCCGAATGAAAGCAAGACGTTCGTCACGGTGGACCGCAAGGAGCTTTCCGACGCGCTCGAAAGAGCGGCGCTCGTCACGGAAGATCGTATTCAGGGGCAGGCAAAGAGCGTTGTAAAACTCTCGTTTGACGATCAGATGCTCAACGTCAGCGCCATTTCGATAAACGGAAAAGTGTTCGACGAGATACAGATAGAAAAAGAAGGGCCGGATCTCCTTATCGGTTTCGACTGCAAAAAATTGCTCGATATACTCGGCGGCGCCGACGACGAAACGATAAAGCTCTCGCTCACGTCGTCGCTGATGAGCATGATAGTGGAAGGCGCGGACAGCGAAGAAAAGAATACGAAATTCCTCTATCTCGCTATCCCGATGAGAATGAGAGAAAGCTGAGATGAAGCTTTTATCCGCGACATTTGACAATTTTCGCAATATAAAGCATTTTTCTTTCGAGTTTGACGAGAGAATGAACATTCTTTTCGGAAAGAACGCGCAGGGAAAGACGAACGTTATAGAGGGAATATATCTGTTCGCGGGCGGAAAGAGTTTCAGGCGCGCAAAAGACAGCGATATGAGAATGTTCGGGAGTGAGTTTACGATGCTTTCCGCCGAATATTCGTCCGGCGGCCGCGACTGCAAGATGGCGCTGCGCTACCGCGACACGAACAGGCGCGATATGTATCTAAACGGAGCGAGAGTGCCGAAGCTCGCCGATTTCATCGGAAATTTCAGGGCGGTGCTGTTCTGCCCGGCACATCTTTCGATAGTTCAGGCGGAGCCGTCTGTGCGCCGCGCGTTCATCGACGGCGCGATATCGCAGTTTCTGCCGATGTATCTCGAAACGATAATCGAATATCAAAAGGTGCTTGAACAGCGAAACGCGCTTCTCCGTTCTTATGAGAACAATCCCGAGGGATTTGATCTGCTGTACGACGTACTTTCGGAAAAGCTGGCAAAGGACTGCGGATATATAACGGCCGTCCGCGCGGAATATTTAAAAAAACTGTTCGGTTTTGCAAACGATCTTCTCTCCGATATGAGCGACGGCGGCGAAACGCTCTCTTATGAGTACAATACGTCGATCTCCGCGCTCGGCGGTCTTTCGGACGCAAAAGAGAACGAAAAAGCATATCTTTCCCTTATCGACAAGTACAGGGAAAAAGAAAAGATAGTCGGCACATCGCTTATCGGCGCGCACCGCGACGATTTTGAGATATTTTTGAGTTCCCGCGCGGCGAAAACGTTTGCCTCGCAGGGACAGCAGCGCAGTATCGCGCTTGCGCTCAAACTTGCGGAGGGCGAGCTGTCAAAGCTCGAATGCGGCGAATACCCCGTTTTTCTGCTCGACGACGTGCTGTCGGAACTCGACAGAGACAGAAAGAATTATGTGCTGTCGCGCCTGTCGGGCAGGCAGGTGATCATAACGTCGTGCGATGAAAATGACTTTAAGGGAATCGACTGCGGCAAAAAGATATACGTCGAAAACGGCGCTTACACATACGTGTGAATGGAGCGCGCACATCTTTTTCGCGCCGTGCGCGCGAAGGGATCCTTGCTCTTTTCTTTCGGGAGCGAAAGAAAAGAAGCACAAAAGAAAGCTCTTTTCGGCTGCACATCTTTCGGCGATTCCGTGTCGCTGCTGTTGCGGTAAACCGCAACAGGTCGACATATCGCCGAGGTCAATTGCTCATCGAGCCGTATGCACGGGACATAGTGCGAACAATGCGGCTCTCCGGCAGATATATTTTGTACAGACTCTCTCATTTCGCACGCATCGCGCAATGATATATGATAAAACCGTATTTTCGGCGGCACGCGAGACCGTGCAGTGCGAAT
>CAJONA010000100.1 GCA_905235755.1 uncultured Clostridia bacterium | reverse complement strand
TGTGACGAACGCGTACCGAGCCGCGATAGACGGATATCTCGCAGATAAAGACGGCTACACTTTCGATCCCGCGTGGCTGACAGAACTCGACAGCGTGAGTCACCGCGAGTACGGCACGGGGTATTTCTTCGACGATCCGTCCGAAAACGCCCAGCTTTGCAAAAATCCCGGCTATGTCAGGGAAAAGGCGTATATCGCCGTCGCCGAGAGCTATGACGCAAAAACAGGCTATGCTACGTTCATTCAGCGCAACAAGACGTCGCTTGGAGAAACGGTGGAGGTGATCTCACCCGGCAAGCTCGGGCACGCGTTCACCGTAACCGATATGAAAAACGAAAAAGGCGAGCCGATACCGTCCGCGCCGCATCCTATGATGCGTTTTTCCGTACCCGTTCCGTTTGAGGTAAAAGCGGGCGATATAATGCGAAGCGGCGACAAATAAATAACAAGGAGGCTCGTATGCGTATCGTCGAACGACCGAAAACAATAATTGACAACCCCGACTCGATTTTCGGGTATTTTGCGTGGCCGTCTGTTGCACGGCTTGACGACGGCACTCTTGCCGCCGTTTGCTCCGGCTTCCGTCTGCGACATATCTGCCCGTTCGGCAAAGCCGTCATCTCGTACAGCCGCGACGACGGAAAAACCTGGACGCGCCCCGCCGTCGTTATAGACACGCCGCTCGACGACCGCGACAGCGGAATTTGCGTCGACGGCAAAAGAGTTATTGTGACGTCCTTCAACAATACCCCCGAAAATCAGCGCGCATGGCTTGAAGGCAACATCAAAAAGGGCGACAGGAGCCCGTCGCTTAAACTGATGGAAGCGTATTTCGATCTTTATCCCGACGGCGTGTGCGAAAAATATCTCGGCTCGACGTATAAAATAAGCCGCGACGGCGGATATACGTTCGGCGAACTGAAAAAAAGCCCGGTTACCAGCCCTCACGGACCGTTCGTCGCAAACGACGGGCGCGTGATATGGGTTGGGCGAGTGTTCGTTTCTGATCAAGAAAATAACGCGTCCGACATCGCGCTCGCCGAAATGGACGAAAACGAGAACTTTGTGATAAAATCGCGCATTGCGCCGTGCGTCGACGAGTTCGGCGTCGGCTTTTCGTGCGAGCCGCACGCTTTGCAGCTTCCCGACGGCAGGATACTTGTCGCCATCCGCGTTCAGCGGTACGGCGAGAATCCGCTGTTTACCGTGTATTTATGTGAATCGTCCGACGTCGGCGCGACGTTTACCGAGCCGCGCATGCTCATCGACAGACTGGCGGGTTCTCCGCCGCACATGATGCTTCACTCGTCGGGCGCGCTCGTGATGTCATATGCCTGCCGCAACGGCAATATGGGCGTTCGCGCGATAATAAGCCGCGACGGCGGCAGGACATTCGGAGAAGAGATAAAACTGACGGAAAACGCGCCGTCAAACGATATCGGCTATCCCGCGACTGTCGAAAGAAACGACGGCTCGCTGCTTACCGTGTGGTACGAAAAGGAGAGCGCCGTCGCCGTCATCAAGCAGATGATATGGGAACTTTAAAGCAACAGAAAAATAAAAATATTTCGTTTTATATATAAATTCATATTGAAATATCGCTTTTTAAGTGGTATACTTATTCAGAATGATAAAAATAAATATCCATAAAATAAAAGGAGTTTAATTATGACGTACAACAAAAAATCTATTGAAGATATCGATGTTGCCGGCAAGAGAGTTCTTGTGAGATGCGACTTCAACGTGCCTGTAAAGGACGGCGTTATCACGTCGGACAAGAGGATCACCGAGGCTCTGCCCACGATAAAATATCTTGTCGACAAGAATTGCAAGGTCGTGCTTTGCTCGCACATGGGCAAACCGCACAACATATTCGACAAAGAGATCAAGCTCACAAAGAAAGAGGCTGCCAAGATAGCGGAGCTTCCCGAAGCAGAGCAGGCGGAAGCAACGGCGAAGGCGCTTGAAAAAGCGAAGGGCGACAAGGAAAAATTCTCGCTCAAAATCGTCGCTGACAAGCTGAATGAATATCTCGGCGGAATAGTTACGTTCGCAGAGGACACGGTAGGTCCCGACGCAAAGGCAAAGGTCGCGGCGCTTGAGGGCGGCAAGATAGTTCTTCTTGAAAACACGCGTTTCACAAAGGGTGAGGAAAAGAACGACGAGACTTTCTCAAAGGAACTCGCTTCGTTTGGCGAGATCTTCGTAAACGACGCGTTCGGCACGGCTCACCGCGCGCACGCTTCGACGGCGGGCGTCGCAATGTACGGCGGACTTCCCGCAGTATGCGGTTACCTCATTCAGAAAGAGATCACGGTCATGGGCAAGGCGCTCGACGATCCGAAGCGCCCGTTTGTAGCGGTGCTCGGCGGTGCGAAAGTCTCCGACAAGATAGGCGTTATCAACAACCTTATTGAAAAGGTCGATATGCTCATCGTCGGCGGCGGCATGGCGTATACGTTCCTCAAAGCGCAGGGCAATTCCATAGGCACGTCGATATGCGAAGACGATAAGCTCGATCTTGCAAACGAACTCCTTGCAAAAGCGAGAGCAAAGGGCGTTTCGTTCATTCTTCCCGTTGATAACATCATAGGCAGAGAATATGACGAAAACACCGTCAATATGAGAATTTATTCCGACGCTATCCCCGACGGCTGGATGGGACTCGACATCGGCGAAAAGACGCGCGAACTCTTTTCAAAATCTATCGTCGGAGCCGGAACGGTCGTATGGAACGGCCCGATGGGCGTTTCGGAATGGAAGAACTTTGAGGGCGGCACATGCGCTGTTGCCGAAGCTATCGCTCAGAGCGGCGCGGTTTCGATCATCGGCGGCGGAGATTCCGCGGCGGCTATCGAAAAACTCGGCTATGCGGACAGAATGACGCACATCTCGACAGGCGGCGGCGCGTCTCTCGAATTTCTCGAAGGACTCGAACTTCCCGGCATCGCTTGCCTTGAAAACAAATAATTCGGAGGCGCATAATGGATAAATCAAAAAGAGCCGCGGTCATCGCGGGCAACTGGAAGATGAATATGACTCCGTCGCAGACGACGGCGTTCATAAATGAACTCGCGCCGAAGGTCGCCGGACTTGACGGCTGCAAGGTAGTCCTTTGCGTGCCGTTCGTCGACATCGCTCCCGCTGTCGAGGCGGCAAAGGGAACGAACATCGAGATAGGCGCGGAAAACATTCATTGGGAAGCAAAAGGCGCTTACACGGGCGAGATCTCGGGCGCTATGCTTTCCGAGTGCGGCGTAAAATATGTCATCGTCGGCCACAGCGAACGCCGTCAGTATTTCGGCGAGACCGACGTCACGGTAAACGCGCGCGTAAAAGCGGGACTTGCAAACGGACTTAAAGTCATTCTTTGCGTCGGCGAGACGCTGACGGAACGCGAGCAGGGCGTTACATACGAGACTGTTGCGCGTCAGACAAAGATAGCGCTTCTCGGCGTGTCTGCCGAAGAACTTAAAAACGTCATAATCGCGTACGAGCCCGTATGGGCTATCGGCACGGGCAAGACCGCGACGGCTGAGCAGGCGGAAGAGGTCTGCGCGGCGATCCGCGGCGTACTTGCCGACATTTACTGCGAAAAGTGCGCGGAAGCGACGACGATACAGTACGGCGGCTCGATGAACGCCAAAAACGCCGAGGAGCTTCTCTCGATGAAGAACATCGACGGCGGCCTTATCGGCGGCGCGTCGCTCAAATCCGACGACTTCACGGTGATCGTCAAAGCGGCACAGTAAAAAATTATGAAAAGCGGCAAGGATATTGTTTCTTTGCCGCTTTTATCATAAAATCAACACAAATTTTATCCGAGGTAAAAAATGTCGCTTGATTATAATAAAAAGAACATTTCGCTTGCTAAAAATTTGAGAAAAAACGCAACACCGCAGGAAAAGCATTTGTGGTATGATTTTTTGTCAAAATATAAAGTCCGTTTTCAACGGCAAAAAGCAATAGGTGATTTTATTGCGGATTTTTATTGTAAAAAAGCAAAATTGATCATTGAAATTGACGGCTCTCAGCACTACACCGCCGAAGGAAAACAAAAAGACGTAACGCGCACGGAGGAACTCGAAAAATTTGATTTGACGGTCGTTCGTTTTACAAATCGGCAAATTGACGACGATTTCAAAGGCGTTTGCGAATATATTGATTTCATTGTCGAAAAAGCAATAAAGAATGAAAAGTAAAAATGCCTCCCTCCGGGAGGGAGGTGGCACGGAGATTTATCGACGTGACGGAAGGAGCCTGCGTTCGTCCGGGATCAGATTTTGCAAAAAAACAAACGCGCTCTCCTTCAGCCTCGTCGCGTTGCTCCTCGGCAGCTCCCTCCCGGAGGGAGCCGAAAAATGAAAATCAACCTCACGTTGAGCGAAAAAACAACCTTTCGGTTACAAAAAACAACGTCTTGTCGCTTCAAAATCTTGTTTTTTCGTTGTAAAATTATGACAGCACGTGCAAAAGAAAAAATTTTACGGAGGAAATCATTATGGAAACATTCGGTCAAAGATTTCAAAAATTAAGAAAAGCCAAAGGGCTTACTCAGGAGGACATAGCGGAAAGAATAAACATAAGTCCGCAAGCCGTTTCAAAGTGGGAAAACGACCTCACAAGTCCCGATATTTCGGTGCTTGTCGAGCTTTCTGAAATTCTCGGCGTAACGCTTGACGAGCTTCTCGGCAAAGATGAGCCGAGGTCTGCGGAGGTACTGCCGCCGGAGGAGCGGCGGGACATCTCCAAAATAACTTTTAAGATGACCGTCGACAGTGCCGGCGGCGACAAGGTCAGGATAAATTTACCGATGATGCTTGTCAAAATTTTCACAGAAAGCGGAGCCGGAATGCCCGATATCAACGGCAAAGATACTCTCAAAAATATCGACTGGAATCAAGTTCTCATGCTTGT
>CAJONA010000099.1 GCA_905235755.1 uncultured Clostridia bacterium | reverse complement strand
AGATCATTTCGGGGCTCGGGTTGTCTATGACAACTTCAGCGCCGTTGTCCCCGACGCCGACGGAAAGCTTCCATACGGCGGCGCCGAAAAGGTTCAGCCTCCGCTCATTAGCCGCGTTCTTTGTCATCAGATCGGCGTTGTCGCATACATATCTCACGACCTGCTCACGCAGTTTCGCCTTGTCTGCATCGCTGTCCTCTCTCCCCGAAAATTCAAAATCGGGGACCTCGGCGTCGATCTGGCTTTCAACGTGCATATATCCGTCGGGGATCGTCGCGGGCTTCCACGGAAGGCTTGCGTCGGAAAGAAATTGCCCCGTCTGGCTTTCCGTGATATGCGTGCCGTCGTAGTACGACTTCATCTTCTGGAAATACTGCTCGGCGCCGCTTTTTGCGCTTTTTGCGTCGTCGAGAAGTATTTGTATGCACATTTCTCTGTTTGATGGACTTGAATACATCGTCGACGTATCAAGTGCCGTTTTCTTTTTAAATCCTGTTAAATTCATCTTCTCTCCTTTATGATCGTTTTCTTGTCAAAAATCTTTTTTGTTCGATGTTTCCCGGGCCGGCAGGTCGCGCCGAGCAAAAATATCTGAGTGCGTCGGGCGCGTGAGTTACCTCGTGCGGCTCGCTCGAAGCGTCGCCCGGATTTTTCGGATCGCAGAGCAGCAGCGGCAGAGTGCGTATGAGGTTTTTACAACAATTGAATATCACCATGCGGCTCTCGCCGCTGTCGTCCGTTTTCAGCCACTCTTTGAGCGCCGCCCAGCCGCCGATGCGGCTCGGCACGAGCTTTGTGAAGTAGACGCCGTTCTGCGCGAAAAGCTCTGCTATGCTGAGCCCGCTGTCCTTTTGCCTGCTCCACAGATCGGCCGGAGCTATGCATATCGTATCGGGATGAAGCTTCGGCACAATGCGCGACGCGGCCTCGCTCACTATCAGCCCGCTTTCGTATACTTCATCATATACATACGCCTTCCCGTCGACATCGACGGCGACAAAGATCGCCGCGAGCATATCGAGTCCGTAGTCGATAGCGCAGTAATGCGTGCATCCGTCGGGGAGCGCCGTCGGCGGACGCGTGTGAGTACTTGTGCGAAATTCCGGAAAGAACTGCCCCGAAAATATGTCCCACGATCCGTACAGCCACGCCTGCTTTAGATCCCCCGGGAGATTTTCAAGCTGCTTGACATAATCGGGATCGCTCTCCATAAGCGCGGTATTGTCATACACGCCCGCGCGGATAAACACATAATCGTCCGGATCTTCCGTCGGCGCGAACTCTCTGTCGACAAACAGTCGCTTTACCCAACCGTGTCCGACTCCGCCGGGATTGCAAGTGAGATACATTCGTTTGGGAAAAGCGTTCGCGCCGCGAAGCGACGCAGTCAGCACGGCAAAGGCGTTTTCGTCTATCTGCGTCGCCTCGTCGATGGCGATGACGTCGAATTCCTGCCCCTGATATTGAAGCAGGTCGCCGTCGTCGGCGAGATATCCGAGCTTCAGACGCGATCCGTTCAAAAACTCAAAACACTTGTCGCGCTCCGAGTATTTGGCCATCGGCTTGTCCTTCGCGCACAGTATGGATGTAAGCGGTCGTATATGGTTTTCGCGAAGCTCGGGATACGAGCGTCTGATAAGCAGCGTCCGTATGCCCGGGTATTTTAAACACATAAAAACGAGCTTGTATCTGAGCGCGTAACTTTTTCCGCCGCCGCGCGCTCCGCCGTATGCGGTGTATTTGGCGCGGGAATTCAGAAAGTCCCTTTGTTTGTCTGACGGCCTGAAATCTATCGAATAAACGTCATCCGCCATATCCGTCGGCCTCGCTTGAAAGCTCCACTCTTACCGATTCGGGCGCGTCATCGTCGCCCCAGCCGAAGTTTTCGCGCAGCACCGCCGTTGCAAGCGCACCGTTGATGTTTCCGCAATAGCTGTTTTCCTCTATATAAGATTCGATCTTGAGCATCGCCATTTCTATCGTGTCCGAAAAACATTTGTTCGTTTTGAGCGAATTGAATTGCCGCTTCGTTATTCCAAGCGAAAGACAGAGCCCCGACAGCGTATATGGCACTCTTTTCTTTCGGCACGTATCGCACTTGTCCGCGTCCTTCTCTTTGCACGACAGGCACGCGGGCGATACTTCCGCCGTGTCGCATTTCTCGAAATATTCGGCGACACGCTTGCGAAAAGCGGCAGGATTTTTTGTAATATCTTTTTTAGCAGTCATAACAATGACAACTAACCGTTATTCTTCTCTCGACGGCGTAACTTTTTCGACAAAATCAAACATATGTTCTTCAGAATATTCCGACCAGCAATCTTCGTGTATCAGCTCCCCGGTGTCGATCACCGTTAGGGCGCCGTTGGCCGAATAAACGGCAAATCCGCATTGCGCGCATCTGCCGAGAATGCTTGTGCAAGATCTTTTCGTACCGCGACTCAAAATATCGTATTGGTTGTCCGTAATTATCACCCCTTTTTGTAAGTCAGTTGTTTTTGTTCCTTACGTGCCACATTATACCACACATTCGTTCTTTTGTCAAGAGAAAATGCGAACTTTTGTTCGAAAATTTAAAAAATCGTACACGATTACGCTTGACAAATACGCCGGCGTATGAGATAATACGAAAAGAAAGCGCGACGCGCGGCTTTCCCGCGCTGTGTTTTGCGCGCGCCGCATCGGCGCGGTCTATGCACTTTTCTTGCTGCTTCGCTGTTTTTCGCGCGTCAGCGCGAAGATATATGTACTTTTCTTGCTTCTGCAAGAAAAGATACCAAAAGAAACAGACCGCTCCAAAGCCGCGGGGCTTGCGCGTGCAGATAAAACCGCAAATGCACGTTGTTTTGCTCCCCGTCTAAAGCGTCGCCGCACGGCGTCTCCGCTTTTTAATTTTGCACAGCAAAATTAACCGCCGGAACCACGCAAAAGGGGACAGAAGCACAATCCGTGAGTTGGATCCCCGCGCCAAAGCCGTAAGCGCGGGTGCGCTGACGTGATTTCACATTGCACTTTTTTATTTCTATCGGTACGCATTACTTCGCGTGCCGCATAAGATAAACTTTTGATATTATCGGCGCGCGATGCGTGCAAGAATAGAAAATCTGTAGAAAAAACATCTGCCGGAGAGCCGCATTGTTCGCACTATGTCGCGCTTACGGCTTTATCAGCAAACGACCTCGGCGATATGTCGACCTGTTGCGGTTTACCGCAACAGCAGCGACACGAAATCGCCGAAAGATGTGCAGCCGACAAGAGCTTTCTTTTGTGCTCCTTTTCTTTCGCTCCCCGAAAGAAAAGAGCAAGGATCCCTTCGCGCTGCCGCGCGAGAAATGATGTGCGCGCGAGAAAACAAGAGCAAAACGTAAAATAATAATATATAGAAGGAAGAACCATTATGAAGATCCATGGTTTTCAGAAAACAACGCTTCTCGACTTTCCGGAGAAAGTCGCGTGCACAGTGTTCACGGGAGGATGCAACTTTCGCTGTCCGTTCTGCCACAATGCCCCGCTCGTCCTCGATCCCGACTCCGCGCCGTGCTTTGACGAGGATGAGATCATTTCATATTTAATTAAAAGGCGCGGCATCCTTGACGGGCTGTGCGTGACCGGCGGCGAGCCGCTTATGAATGCCGACATCGGCGATTTTCTTCGTCGCGTCAAAGACGTCGGACTGGCCGTTAAGGTCGACACAAACGGCACGTTCCCCGCGCATCTCAAATCGCTTGTGTCCGACGGTCTTGTCGATTATGTGGCAATGGATATAAAAAATTCGCCGGAAAAATACGCCTCGACGGCGGGCGTTTTAAATCCCAAACTCGATAAAATTCAAGAGAGCATCGACTTTTTGCTAAGTGGCGCGGTCGACTTTGAATTCCGCACCACGGCGGCAAAAGAGACGCACACGCCCGCCGATTTTGTAAAGATCGGCGAGTGGATCTCAGGCGCGCCGAGGTATTTTATACAAGCGTATAAGAGTTCGGGTGCCCTCGTCGGCGATGAATTGACTCCAATGACAAAAGAGGAATACACCGAGTGCCTGCATAATATCGCGCCATTTGTGCAATATGCGAAAATTCGTGGTATAGACTGACTTTTCGGAATTTTATACAGTTGTATTAAACATATTTTCCGGCAGCGCGGGCGATCTCGCGCTGCTTTTTTACGCAAAAAACACAACATATAGTGATTTTTGTGCATAACTCCAAAATAATTTGCTAAATCTTGTATACATAAACAATTGACAACGACGGCAAAAGCATTTATACTGTAAGAGTAAAAATCACAATGAAAAATCAGTGACGTTAATAACAGTTTCTGCAACGGAGGAAAAAATGTATCAGGTTCAAAAAAGAAACGGACAAGTAGTCGATTTCGATATATCGCGCATATCGTCCGCAATAACGCTCGCATTTGAAGCGCAAGAAAAAAATTATCACCCGTCAGTCATCGATCTTATCGCGCTGAAAGTCACGTCTGATTTTGAGCCCAAGATCAAAGAGGGGCTCATATCCGTCGAGGACATTCAGGACAGCGTCGAGTCCGTGCTAATTCAGTCGGGATATGACGACGTGGCAAAGGCGTATATCCTTTACCGCCGCCAGCATGAGAAGCTCCGCAACATCAAAGAGACGACTCTCGATTATAAATCCATCGTCGATAACTACCTTAAAATAAATGACTGGCGCGTCAAGGAGAATTCGACCGTAACGTATTCCGTCGGCGGACTCATTCTCTCCAACTCGGGCGCGATCACGGCAAACTACTGGCTTTCCGAAGTATACGACGACGAGATAGGCAATGCTCACCGCAACGCCGACATTCACATTCACGATCTCAGCATGCTCACGGGCTATTGCGCCGGCTGGTCTCTGAAACAGCTCATTCAGGAAGGATCACATCCGCACCCGCGTCGCACCTTTCCACGCTGTGCAACCAGATGGTAAACTTCCTCGGCATAATGCAGAACGAGTGGGCGGGAGCGCAGGCGTTCTCGTCGTTCGACACATATCTCGCGCCGTTCGTAAAAGTGGACAACCTCTCTTATAAAGATGTAAAACAGTGCGTTCAGTCGTTCATCTACGGCGTCAACACGCCGAGCCGCTGGGGCACGCAGGCTCCGTTCACGAATATCACGCTCGATTGGACCGTGCCGAACGACCTTGCCGAACTCAACTGCATCGTCGGCGGAAAAGAACTCGATTTCAAGTACAAAGACTGCAAAAAAGAGATGGACATGATCAACAAGGCGTTCATCGAGATAATGATCGAGGGCGACGCCAACGGCCGCGGCTTCCAGTATCCCATCCCGACGTACTCGATAACGAGAGATTTCGACTGGTCGGAGACCGAAAACAACAAGCTTCTCTTCGAAATGACGGCGAAATACGGCACACCGTACTTCTCCAATTATATAAACAGCGACATGGAGCCGAGCGACGTTCGCTCGATGTGCTGCCGCCTCAGGCTCGACCTTCGTGAGCTCCGCAAAAAATCGGGCGGCTTCTTCGGCTCGGGCGAGAGCACGGGCTCGATCGGCGTCGTCACTATAAATATGCCGCGCATAGCGTATCTTTCGGCAGATGAGGACGAATTCTACAAACGCCTCGACAAGATGATGGACATCGCGGCGCGTTCGCTCAAAGTAAAGCGCACCGTAATAACAAAGCTTCTCGAAAACGGTCTGTATCCGTACACGAAGCGCTACCTCGGCACGTTCAATAACCACTTCTCCACGATAGGTCTTGTCGGTATGAACGAGGCGTGCCTCAACGCAAAATGGATCGGCAAAAATCTGACCGATCCCGCGGCGCAGAAGTTCACGCAGGACGTTCTCAATCATATGCGCGAGCGCCTCTCCGACTATCAGGAGCAGTACGGCGACCTCTACAACCTCGAAGCGACGCCCGCTGAATCAACCGCATTCCGTCTTGCAAAGCACGATGTCAAGCGCTTCCCCGACATCATCACTGCGACGGAAAAAGGCAACGCGCCCTACTATACCAACTCCTCTCACCTCCCCGTCGGATTTACTTCCGATATATTCGACGCGCTCGACATTCAGGACGATCTCCAAACTCTCTACACGTCGGGAACGGTGTTCCACGCGTTCCTCGGAGAGAAACTCCCCGACTGGAAAGCGGCGGCGAGCATCGTCCGCAAGATCGCGGAAAACTACAAGCTGCCGTACTATACACTCTCCCCGACATACTCCGTATGCTCTGAGCACGGATACATCGTCGGCGAACAGTACACCTGCCCGATATGCGGCAAGACGACCGAAGTATACAGCCGTATAACAGGATATTACCGTCCCGTTCAGAACTTCAACGACGGCAAGGCGCAGGAGTTCAAAGAGAGAAAGGTCTACGACATTCAGATGTCCGAAAAGAAACACCCCGCTATCGATATATCAAAAGAAGCCGAAAAAGAAGCGCCCGTCGAGTGCGCTCCCGCGGCCGAAGAACCGAAAACAAATGAGGGCGGTACGGTATATCTGTTTGCTACTACGAGCTGTCCGAACTGCAAAATGGCGGCGATGTATCTCGACAGAGCCGGCGTCGCATACACAAAGATCATAGCCGAAGAAAACCCATCTCTCACGCAAAAATACGGCGTTCGTCAAGCGCCGACGCTCGTGATCTCGACAGGCGACGGTTTTGACAAGATAGTCAACGTGTCGAACATCAAAAAATTCGCGGAAGACAACGCATAATATGTACGATATTATTATAATAGGCGCGGGCCCTGCGGGGCTCACGGCGGCGATATACGCCGCGCGCGCGGAAAAGCGCGTACTCATTCTTGAAAAAGAGACTTTCGGCGGGCAGATAACGTACTCGCCGAAAGTCGACAACTACCCGGGGCTCATCTCCGTCAGCGGAAACGAGATCGCGGATAAATTTCTCGAACAGGCAATGGGGCTCGGCGTCGAGATCGAGCTTTGCGAGGCGACGGGCGTCGTCGACAACGGAGGCGAGAAGATCGTCGCAACAACGTCGGGCGAATACCGTGCCAAAGCGGTGATAATCGCCACCGGCTCGAAGCATCGCCACCTCGGCGTCGACGGTGAGGAAAACCTCATCGGCGAGGGCATTTCGTATTGCGCCGTTTGCGACGGAGCGTTCTACAAAGGCAAAAATGTCGCCGTCATCGGCGGAGGCAACACCGCCCTGCAAGACGCCGTTCTGCTCAGCGAAGGCTGCTCGCACGTTACCGTCGTGCAAAATCTCTCCGTTCTGACCGGCGAGTCAAGCCTCATATCCGCGCTTAAAAAGCGCGACAACGTGTCGTACATTTATGATACGGTCGTCGAAGGACTCGTCGGTGAAACGTCGCTCAAAGCGATAAAGCTCAAAAACACCGCGACGGGCGAGCGAAGCGAGCTGTCGGTAGACGGAATGTTTGTCGCGATCGGGCAAATCCCCGAGAACGAGCCGTTTAAAAACGTCGCGCCGCTCGATGAGCGCGGTTACATCGTTGCAAACGAGGACTGCATGCTGAAAGCCGCAGGCGTGTTCGCAGCGGGAGACTGCCGTACAAAATCCATCCGTCAAGTCACGACGGCAACGGCTGACGGCGCATCTGCGGCACTCGCGGCAGTGCGGTACATCGATAACATTTGATATAATGGTTTTTTATTTCTCCTTTCTTTGATGGCAAAAAGCCGTGCGCAGCACGGCTTTTTGCTTTTTTGCGCTTAAAGTGTTGCAATATTTTCACATAGGTGATATAATTCAGATATAAAAGTATTTCCCGCGCGGAGATATGAAAAAAACTAATTTATACAAGCGTATAAGGAGAACAGCAATGAGAATAAGCGGAAACAGAATGATGGGAATGCTTCGCTCGATGAATTTTGAACGTCTTTCGACGTTCGAGGGCGAAAAGAAGGGCGCGGAGTTGATCGCCGACGAGGTGAGATCGCTCGGCATAGAACCGGTGATCGAAACTTTCAAAGCGCCGCACTACGAGATAAAAAAGGTCAAATTCGAGGTGCTCACGCCCAAATACAAAGAGTACACCGTGTCGGGATACGGCTTTTCAGGCAACGCGGCGAAGGACGGCGTCGAGGCGGAATGCCTGTACGCCGAATCGCTCGATGAGATATTGCTCACAAAGGCAAGCGGCAAAATAGTCATTCTCAACGGCGGAATCGGCGACGAGACGTTCAAGAAGCTCATCGCGGCGGGCGCTGTCGGCGTAGTCTGCCCGTCGGGTACATATTTTGACAAAACAAGCGAGACCGACCTCGAAGAGCGTATGCTCCGCCCGCGCCACACGGCAAGCGGCGTAATACCGGCTGTTTGTATGAGAATAAAAGATATGATGACTCTCGTCAATTCCAAGCCTCAGACGGCGCGTCTGACGCTCGAGCAGGAGGAAGGCGAAGCCGACTCGCAGAACGTCATCGCCGAGATAAAAGGCACGGAAAAGCCCGATGAGGTGATAGTTTACACCGCGCACTACGATTCCGTCGTGTTCAGCCACGGTATGTTCGACAACGGCTCCGGCACGGTCATGATAATGGAGATGCTCCGCTACTTTGCGGCAAAGCCGCCGAAGCGTACCGTTCGTTTCATCTGGTGCGGTTCGGAGGAGCGCGGTCTGCTCGGATCGAAGGCGTACGTCGCGGCACACGAGAGCGAAATTGAAAAGATCCGCCTCTGCATAAACATCGACATGGTCGGCACAGCACTCGGCCACGATGAA
>CAJONA010000098.1 GCA_905235755.1 uncultured Clostridia bacterium | reverse complement strand
GAAAAAAGAGGGAAAACCGAAGAAGCCGTCATACGTATTCCCGCCGATAGACCTGCTGCAGATACACCGTCAGTACGATGACGCAAACGTCGAGCAGGAGCTGCGTTCAAACGCGAAAAAACTCGTCGAAACGCTCGACAGCTTCAACATCCACACAAAGATAGTCAACATCTCGCGCGGGCCCGCCGTGACGAGATATGAAATAGCGCCGGAGATCGGCACTAAGGTCTCCGCCATCGTCAACCGCGCCGACGACATATCGCTCGGACTCGCCTCGTCGGTACTCATCGAGGGCGTTATCCCCGGCAAGAGCGCGATCGGCATCGAGGTGCCGAACAAGAGCGTGGCGACCGTTTATTTGCGCGAGCTTATCGACGACGATCAGTTCAAGGATGCGAAAAGCAAGCTCACGACGTCTCTCGGCATCGACCTCACGGGCGCGAAGATATATCTTGACATCGCAAAAATGCCGCACCTGCTAATCGCGGGCGCGACGGGCACCGGTAAATCGGTTTGTATGAACTCGCTTATAATAAGCCTGCTGTATAAATCGACGCCGGACGAAGTGAAATTTATACTTATCGATCCGAAAAAAGTCGAGTTCAATATGTACGACGGACTTCCGCACCTGCTCGTTCCCGTCGTGTCCGATCCGAAAAAGGCGGCGGGCGCGCTCAACTGGTGCGTAACGGAAATGGAGCGCCGCTATGATATACTCGAATCAAAGGGCAAGCGCAATCTCGCTCAGTATAACGAGGCTACGGCGAACGATCCGAGCGCGGAGAAGCTGCCGCAGATCGTCATAATAATAGACGAGCTTGCCGACCTCATGCTCACGGCGCGCGATGTCGTCGAAACGTCGATAAATCGCATCGCCGCAAAAGCGCGTGCGGCGGGAATGCACCTTATCATAGGAACGCAGCGTCCGTCGGTCGACGTCATCACGGGTACTATTAAATCGAACATACCGTCGCGTATAGCGTGCACGGTAAAATCGCAGATAGACTCGCGCACGATCCTCGACGGAGCGGGTGCGGAAAAACTCTGCGGACGCGGCGACATGCTTTATGCTCCCGTCGGTGCGCGCATACCGATGCGCGTGCAGGGCGCGTTTGTGGACGAAAAAGAGATAGAGGACATCATCGACTTTATAAAAAGCCATTCGGGCGCTTATCAGTATGACAGAGACATCGCAGATCAGATAGATAAAGCGGCGGAGCTCTGCGGCAAGAAGGGCAAATCGCCGTCGCCCGGCTCCGAAGGAGACGACGAGACGGAGGACGACCCTATGCTCGACGACGCGATAAAACTTGCGATAGAAGAGAAAAAGATCTCAACGTCGCTTATTCAGCGCAAGCTTCAGCTCGGGTACGGGCGCGCGGCAAAACTGATAGACATCATGGAAGCGCGCGGCATCGTCAGCGAGCCGAACGGTCAAAAGCCGCGCGACGTGCTGATAACGTATGACGACTATCTTGAAATGACGATGCGTTCCGGCGAATAAGCGGGCGCGGAAACGAGGAAACAATGGGAAAGATCATAGTTATTGACGGACTTGACGGTTCGGGCAAATCGACGCAGTGCGACCTGCTGTATAAAGAGCTTGTCGCACAGGGCAAAAATGTGCGCCTTGTGTCGTTCCCACGATATGACAGCGTGGGCGCGACATTTGTAAACCTTTACCTTGACGGAAAGTTCGGAGGCGATCCGAGCGACACAAATCCTTACGCCGCCTCGGTGTTTTACGCCATCGACAGATATTATTCGTTCCGCACGGAATGGGCGGATTTCTACAGCGAGCCCGATTCCGTTATAATAGCGGCGCGCTATACTACGGCGAACGCGGTACATCAGCTTTCAAAGATAGACAGAGATCACTGGGACAAATATCTGACGTGGCTATTCGATTTTGAATACGACAAAATGGGCTTGCCGAAGCCCGACATTGTGCTGTATCTCGAAATGAAGCCCGAGATCTCGGAAAAACTCATTCATCAGCGCAACGAGCAGAACGGCAGCAACGGCGACATACACGAAAACAACACAGATTACTTAAACGCGTGCTACAAGGCGGCACTTTACTGTTCCGACAAGCTCGGCTGGGAGCGCATACAGTGCTACGACGGAAAAGAGCCGCTCGGGATAGACGATATTCAGGCAAAAATAATGGAGAAGATCGTGATGCTTCTCGACGTTGCGGAGTAAACGGATATGAAGGCGATAATATTTTTTGCAAACGGGACCGAGGAGGTCGAGGCGCTGACGCCGCTCGATTATCTCAGACGCGCAGGCGTCGAAACGCTGCTCGTCGGCATTTCGGGCAGAGAGCAGACAGGCTCGCACAGTATAACGGTCAAGACCGATGTGTGCGCCGCCGACCTGCCGCTCGATACCGATTTCGATATGGTCATCTTACCGGGCGGTATGCCGGGCACTGACAATATAGAAAACTCGGACGTCGCGCAGGCGTTTTTGCGCCGCGCCGCCGATGAAAACAAATATATCGCGGCGATATGCGCCGCGCCGAAGATACTCGGCACAAAAGGACTTTTAAAAGGCAAAAAGGCGACGTGCTATCCGGGATTTGAGTCGTATCTTGAAGGTGCGGAGATCTCAAACGAAAAAGCGGTGCGCTCCGGCAACACGATCACGGCGACAGGCGCGGGCGCCGCAAACGAATTTGCGCTGAAACTCATCGAGGCGCTTTGCGGAAAAGGCAAGGCAGACGCGATAGGCAAGGCTGTCAGGTTTGTCATCTGACGCCATTTCGGAGGGAAAATGTACGAAATAAGAAAACACAAAAGCGAAATAAGGGAATATCATCTTTCAAAGCGACGCGAAATGTCCGAAGCGGAAAAGGCGGCGCTGGACGAAAAAATATGCGGCGTGATACTCGCGAGCGCGACGTACCGCTACGCCGACACTATACTGATGTATTATGCGAAGGACGACGAGGTCAATATAAATAACGTCGCGTGGGCGGCAGTCGCCGCAGGCAAAAAGGTCGCGTTTCCGAAGACGAACCCGGAGGACAGGTCGATGGTCTTTCACTACGTCACCTCCGAGGATGACTTCGAGGTAGGTGAATACGGCATCTGCGAGCCGAAGGCGTCGCTTGAGAGCTTCACCGTCACGGGCGAGCTGCAACAGAACGTCATATGCGTGATCCCCGCCGTCGTTTACGACAAAAAGGGATTTCGCATCGGTTACGGCGGCGGCTATTACGACAGATATCTTTCGTCGTTCAAAGGTACGAAGGTAGGCGTCGAATATTATGATTTCATAGTCGGGACAGTTCCGCACGGCCGCTTTGACCTTGCGGTAGACGTGCTTATCTCGGAAAAGGGAATATACCCCAAAAAATCATAAGAAAAAATACAAATTAAATATTTTTGTTGCTTCCGGTAAACAATACGCTTGATCGGAGGCGACATTTATGAAGAAAAGAAAAATCGTTTTTTACTTGCTCGGCATCGTGGCTCTCGCCGTCGCGCTGTCGCTTTTTGCGATATCGGCTGCCGCCGACGCTCTTGCGCTTAAAAAGCGCGGAGATGAGACGGCGATAACGCTCGGGGAGGACGTCGGAGTCATTGAGTTTTCACGCGTACTGAAAGACAACGGCATAATAAATATGCCGCTCGTGTTCGATATTTACGCCGCTTTGCGGAACAAGACCGAATTTCACGCGGGGGAGTATACCTTTTCCGCCGACATGAGCTATGACGAGATATTCATCGCGGCGTCCGGCAAAAAGGAACGCAGACAGATCAAGATAACGATTCCAGACGGAATGCGCACCGATGAGATAATCGACGTTTTCGTGTCAAACGGTATCGGCACGCGCGAGGGATTTGTCGCGGCGCTTTGCGACGATTACGGATACGATTATATACCGCAAAAGCCGGACGGCAGAACGTACAGATACGACGGATATCTCTATCCGGACACATATTTCTTTTATTCCGACAGCTCGGAGCACGCCGTCGTGTCAAAACTTCTTCACGGCTTTGACACGAAATTTTCGGACAAGCTCCGCGCTCTTGCTCAAAAAAACGGGATGAGTATCGACGAATGCGTCACGCTCGCCTCGGTGATACAGCGCGAAGCGTTCTACACCGCCGAAATGGGCGCGCTTTCATCTGTGCTGCACAACAGACTGCACAGTCGGACTTTGCGCCGCCTTGAATGCGACTCGACTGTCGGATACGCGTGGTTTGTCGGCGAATATGAGGGCGACTTTCTCTCCGTCGACAGCCCGTACAACAGCTATAAATACGAGGGCCTGCCGCCCGGCGCGATATGCTCGCCCGGGTATTACGCGCTCGAAGCGGCGGCGGATCCGAAAAAAACCGACTATTATTATTTTTTCTCAAAGAGCGATAAGACGTTTGTTTTTTCAAAGACGTACAGCGAACACGCTGCAAATTTGAAAAAATACGGCGTCGGCTCGGAAAGGTCATGATGACGGAACTTCTTGCGCCTGCGGGCAATGCCGAAAAGATGCGCGCCGCGTTTTTATACGGGGCGGACGCCGTATATCTCGCGGGCAAACGCTTCGGAATGCGCGCCGCGGCGGACAATTTCACACTCGAAGAACTCGACGCGGCGCTTGATTACGCGCACGCGCGCTCAAAAAAGATATACCTGACGCTCAACACTCTGCCGCGCGAGGATGAATTTCCGGCGCTGAACGACTTTTTGCGCGAGCTGGCAAAACTCGGACACGGCGGACTTGACGGGATCATCGTCGCCGACCTCGGCGTTTTCGCCGAATGTCGCCGCATCCTGCCCGACGTCCGTATGGCCGTCGGCGAACGTGAAGCCTACGAACGCAATTGATTGTGGGTTCTTCGCGGTGTTGTAGGACGTGCTGACGCACCTGACGGCGTCCGGCCCACAGCCGGGATGGTTGTCGGGGTCGCGCTCGTCCTTGGCCGCCGCGCCGCGGATGATCGTCCTCTCGCGGTCGCCTGTCGCCACAAACCTGATCCAGCGCGCATCGGTCAGGTTGATGCGGTTCGTGACG
>CAJONA010000097.1 GCA_905235755.1 uncultured Clostridia bacterium | reverse complement strand
AATTGCAAGCATACGGATTTTGAGGCGGGAAAGGGCTACGGCTGCGGCGCGGACATGCCTGACGGCGTGTGCCCCGTCTGCGGCACGCCGTATAAAAGAGAGGGTTTTGACATACCTTTTGAGACGTTCCTCGGCGTCGGCGGCGAAAAGGTGCCGGATATCGACCTGAATTTCTCAGGCGAGTATCAGGCAAACGCACATAAATATACTAACGAGCTGTTTGGCTCGGATCACGTTTTCAGAGCGGGTACGATAGGTACGATCGCCGACAAGACAGCCTACGGGTATGTAAAAAAATACCTTGAAAAGGTCGGAAAGACAGTGACAAAGGCGGAGGAGACAAGGCTTGCCATGGGCTGCGTTGGTGTTAAGCGCACGACGGGACAGCACCCGGGCGGCATCGTCGTCGTTCCGAAAGAGTATGAGATATACGATTTTTGCCCCGTGCAGCATCCTGCCGACGATCCGAATTCCAACATCATAACGACGCATTTCACGTTTGAATATCTGCACGACACCTTGCTTAAACTCGACGAGCTCGGACACGATATTCCTACTAAATACAAGTATATCGAACGTTATTCGAATTCAAGCGTCCTCGACGTCCCGATGAACGCGCCGGAGGTGTATGATCTGTTCGTTTCATCGGAACAACTCGGCGTAAAAGAAGGCGAAAACATTTACAGTAATATCGGCACGCTCGGGCTTCCCGAAATGGGAACGGATTTTGTAATGGGCGTTCTCGAGGAAGCAAAGCCGAAGAATTTCGCCGATCTGCTTCAGGTCTCGGGTATTACTCACGGTACTGATGTCTGGCTCGGAAACGCGCAGGACCTTATCAAAAAGGGAATATGCGACGTTTCGCACGTCGTCGGAACGCGCGACAGCATAATGCTCACGCTGATAAGATACGGACTTGACAGCAGTATGGCGTTCAAAATAACGGAATTTGTGCGTAAAAATAAAACCGGCAAGGTGCTCCCCGAGGAAATGGTCGCCGCTATGCGCGAGCATAACGTCGAGGAATGGTATATCGACAGCTTACGTAAAATAAAGTACATGTTCCCGAAGGCTCATGCGGCGGCTTACGTTATGTCGGCGATACGTATCGGCTGGTACAAGATACATGACCCGATCTCTTTCTATGCGGGATTTTTCAGTGCGGCACCTACGGGATTTGACGCCGAAATAGTTATGAAAGGCAAAAAGACGATACGGAAAAATATCGACGAATTAAAGGAAAAGGGAAGAGACGCCACGCAAAAAGAGAGCGCGCTTCTCGACGCTCTTTTGCTCGCAAACGAATATATCGCGCGCGGATTTGAATTTTTGCCGGTCGACCTGTATAAATCGGACGCAAAACTGTTCCTGCCCGAAAACGGAAAGATACGGCTTCCGTTCGGCGCACTGCCGGGAGTGGGCGAGTCGGCGGCGATAGCACTTCAAAATGCGCGAGAGGACGGCGAATTTTTGTCGGTCGAAGAATTGAAACAACGCTCGTCTGTCACGAAGGCTGTTATCGAAACTCTCGACGCAAACGGCGTTTTACGCGGTCTTTCTGTCACAAATCAGCTCACTTTATTCTGATTTAAGACAATGTTTTTGTGTTTTATATACAAAATAACTAATTATTTTTATAATAATTATAAAAATCAAAAATAAATTACAAAAAACACTTGTAAAATCTGTATTTTATTGTTATAATGTGTTATAGGCATTTTATACAAATTAAAAGTCGGCAAAAAAGTATAATTTTAAATTAAGAAAGGATAAAAAAATGAACAAAACTCAACTTATCGAAGTGATAGCTCAGAAAACAAACCTTAAAAAGAAAGACGTTGAAGCTTGCGTAACAGCGCTTGTTGATTCCACGGTAAGCGCACTCGCTTCCGGCGAAAAGGTTCAGATCTCCGGTCTCGGCACAATTTCAGTCAAAGAAAAAGCCGCAAGAACAGGCAGAAACCCCAAAACTCAGGCTGCTATCGACATTCCCGCTTCCAAGACGGCTACTTTCACAGTAAGCAAATCTCTCAAAGAGACGCTTAACAAATAAGATCCAAAGCCGCTGAACAGCGGCTTTACTTTTTGGAGAATAATATGAGACTTGATAAATACCTCGCCGTATCGCGAATAATAAAAAGACGCACCGTTTCGAACAACGCATGCGACACCGATCACGTATCAGTGAACGGCAGGGAAGCGAAAGCGTCATACAACGTCAAGATAGGCGATATAATTGAGATAAGATTCGGCGAAAAGCTGCTGAAGATCAAAGTTGTAGATGTAAAGGAACACGTTCAGAAAAACAACGCGGCGGAACTTTACGAGGTCATAGAATAATTAAGGAATAAAAAACACTCCGAGCGAATAATTATTATTAAAAAACTCGGAGGTTTTTTATGCTCGAAAATAATATCGAATGCAAAAATCACATTATCACGATAGACTGCCGCAAGCAGATCTCGATCTCGGGAGTCACGGACGTCATTGAGTTCGACGAGGGAAGTATAGTGCTCAACACCGAGGGCGGCAAACTTCTTGTTGAGGGAAGCACGCTTCAAATAACGACGCTCGACGTCGAAAGCGGAAAGCTCTGCGCGACGGGAAAAATAGACGCCATTATGTACAGCGACGGTAATGAAAAGAAAAGTCGCGGACTCCTTTCGCATTTTGCAAAATGAGTGAGTTTTTTTACGATTCATATCGTCTGCTGATAGGGGCGTTTTTGCTCGGCGTCGCGCTCGGCGTGCTCTATGACGTGTTCCGAGTGCTCCGCATATCGAGATTGTCTCAAAGCACGGACGAAAGTGGATTTTTAAAAAAAATAAAACCTAAAAAGCCACTTTTCAAGGAGAAAAAAGGCGCGAAAAAGGCGGTGTCGGCGGTAAATGATTTGCTTGTCTTTATCGAGGATATACTTTTTTTCATCATTGCCGCCGCAGCGGAAATATTGTTTTTTCTCGGCGAAAATGACGGCGAGATAAGGATATACTGCATTATTTTTACCGTTTTCGGCTTCTTTTTGTATATAAAAACAATAGGCAGGATAGTAATTTATTTTTCATCAAAAATTATATTTTTTGTAAGATGCTTGCTTTATTGGATGTTTTATATTATAATAGTACCCGTAAGATACATTTTGAGGGTATTCTGCAAGCTCGGGAACGTCGTATACGCCGTAACCGCGGGAAAGATCGTTTCCGCTTTGAAGAAAAAACGCTCGGACGCATTAAAAAATGATTTCCTGAAGTCTGCGCTTGACGGATTTGGGATATTCGGAGAGGATGAAATTTACGAAAAGCAATGAATTTCTTTTAAAAATAGCAATTGTCGCCGTTGCGATATTTGCGATGGTAGCACTTCTCGTTATGAGAATAAAGATTTCCGAACTGAACAAAGAACTCGTATCGCTTGAAAATGAAATATCGTCATATAAGGAACAAATAGACGAGCTTGATAGCAATGCGGACTTTGAAATTGAAAAAACCAACTGAAAAGGCGATCACAATGAGGGAAGTATCCGCAAGTGAAATAAAATCGGTCGTAAAATCGCTTTTTATCGACGCAAATCACAAACTCGAAGACGCCGAAAGGCGCACCATCGAGCAGTCGATCGAGCGCGAGAGCAGCGAGATCGGTAAAAACATTTTGAATACGATCGCCAAAAATCTCGACGCCGCCTGCGAAATCGGCGTTCCGATATGTCAGGACACAGGCATGGCTGTCGTGTTCGCCGAGGTCGGACAAGACGTTCATATAATCGGCGGCAACTTCGAAGATGCTGTGAACGAAGGCGTCGCCGACGCCTATACAAACGGTTATATGCGCGCATCTGTCGTGAAGGATCCGCTTTTTGACCGCTCGAACACAAAAAACAACACTCCCGCCGTGATCCACACGCGCATAGTGGCGGGCGATAAGATCAAGCTCACAGCGCTGCCCAAAGGGTTCGGGAGCGAAAACATGAGCGCGCTCAAGATGATGATGCCGTCGGCGTCGCGCGGGGAAGTTATAGATTTTGTCGTTCAGACAGTAAAAAATGCATCGTCAAATCCGTGTCCGCCTATCGAGGTGGGCGTCGGTATCGGAGGGACGTTCGATTATGCTCCCGTGCTGGCAAAAATAGCGCTTGCAAGGGGAGTTGACACATCAAATGCGAACAGCGACTACGCCGAACTTGAAAATGAGATCCTCGAGCGCATAAACGCACTGAATATCGGGCCACAGGGATTCGGAGGCGCCGTGACGGCGTTCAAAGTCAACGTGGAATACTATCCGACGCATATCGCCGGGCTTCCTGTCGCGGTGAATATAAATTGCCATGTGATGAGGCACAAAAGAGCGATAATTTAAGTTATTGACAAAGTCGGTGAACTGCTGTATAATAGATATTAAAGAAAGGGTGAAACTGTTATGGAAGAAAAAATGACCCTTGAGGGTAAATATTTGATGTATAAAGGAAAACCTCTCGTCAGAGAAAAGAATGTTATAATCTACGGCGATATGAGGGAGAAGTATTATCTGTTTTTGATGATATTGTCATCGAAGAAAGTCGGAGAAATAGAAACGCCCGACAAGATACTTATTCAGATACTCAGCACAGACGGAAAACAGACCATAATCAAACAGGGCGAAAAATCCGGACTGTACGACGCGCTTGACATCGGTTCGATATGGCTCGAACGCGCGCTGTCAAATTAAAATAATAAAATAAAAAAATGTCGACCGATGTGCCGACATTTTTTTATTTTTGATATCATAGGGAAGCTAAAATCCCTCTGAGAAAAATTATATGGATAATTATACAAAATAAAAATTTTGTATAATTTAGGGAATGGAAAATGCGGTTTTTGAGGGTGTATATCGGTTTTTTACAGCTTATTACTGTTTCGGCGGTATTTTAACATTTATTATTGATATGTTACCCATATCTATCTGCGGAAGATAGATCGGCGTTATTCCCATATTTGCTGTGAGCGTAAGTATAAATGATTTTGCGTGCAAAAATATTTCCGACATGGTTTCTATATGCAGTTCTGTC
>CAJONA010000096.1 GCA_905235755.1 uncultured Clostridia bacterium | reverse complement strand
CCGCGTGCCGCGCTATGACGAGCGCATCACGCTGCGCTCGATGGGTAACGCGGGGAAAAACGGCGGTCCTGCCGGCGATCTCTATATCTCCGTCCAGGTGCGCCCGCACCCGATATTCGAGCGCGACGGCTTCAACATATACTGTGAAGTGCCGATAACGTTCACCGAAGCGGCACTCGGAGCTACGATCACCGTGCCGACTCTCGAAGGAGACACGACGTATCAGATCCCGGAGGGAACGCAGACCGGGACTATGTTCACTCTGAAAGGCAAGGGAATACCGAACATCAACGGCAGAGGCCGCGGCGACCTTATATTCAAAGTCGTCGTCGAAGTCCCGAAAGGGCTTAACGACGCGCAAAAGGATGCGCTCCGCAAATTCGCCGACCTTTGCGGCAATTCGAATTATACAAAAAAAGAAAAGTTCTTTAAAAAGTTCGGAAAGGGTTAATCATGCTTTGGACACAACTCAAAGTCACGTGTAAGGTCGAATATTTGAACGATATTTGCTCTGTGATGTCGATGCTTGAAAATTCGATACAGGTAGAGGATTACAGCGACCTCGACACAACGCTCACGACCGTTTACGGCGATCTCATCGACGAAAGCATCAAAAACGCCGACAGAAGCGTCGCGTCGTGCAGTATATACGTTCCGGAGGAGAGAAGCCTCGCCGAATACGTTTCTTTTATCAGAACGAGACTGACCGACCTTAAAATAGACGCAAAGATCGAAACGATCGGCTGCGACGAGGAAGAATGGGCGACGGCATGGAAGAAATATTATAAGCCGACGCGCGTAGGCGAGCATTTTGTCGTCGTTCCGAGCTGGGAGACGTACACACCGCAAAAAGACGATATCGTGATCGATATGGATCCGGGTATGGCATTCGGAACAGGCACGCATGAAACGACGCGTCTTTGCATGTCTCTCGTTGAGAAAAACGTCAAAGCGGGCGATTACGTTCTCGACGTCGGCAGCGGAAGCGGCATCCTCGCCATCGCCGCAAAGAAGCTCGGCGCATCATACTGCGCCGGCTGCGACATCGACGAAGTTGCGGTCAGAACCGAAAAGGAAAACGCCGCGCTCAACAGCTGCGATATAGATTTTTACCGCTCCGATCTGATTAAAAACGTCGCTTTCAAGGACGGGCGCAAGTATGACGTAGTCATCGCCAACATCGTCGCCGACATAATCATAAGAATGTCGGAAAATGTGGGCGAATACGTCAAAAACGGCGGAATCGTCATCGCGTCCGGAATAATCGACCAAAGGGAAAACGAGGTCGACAGCGCTATGATAAGCAACGGATTTGAAAAAGAGGCGTCCGAATACGAAAAGGGCTGGTGCGCCTTGGTATACAGAAAAAAATGAATATTTTTTCGCCGTTTTACTAAAATCGTCAAAAACGGCGTTTTTTTCTTTGACAACACGGCGAATATATGGTATAATATCAAGTACTGCAAAAACGCGAGCAAAAATATATAAAAAACAGGAGAACATATGCCAAAGTTTTTCGTTGAGCCGAGTCAGATATACGATGAGGAAGTGCTCATTTTCGGCGATGACGCGCATCATATAACTTCATCTTTGAGAATGAAAATAGGCGATCCGATAACCGTATGCAATATGAATAAGCGCGATTACGACTGCATCATATCGTCTGTATCCGGCGGCATAATACACGCTGAGATAATATCAAGCTCGATATGCGAGGCGGAGCCGGATTATTCAATAACCGTTTATCAATGTCTGCCGAAGGGAGACAAAATGGAATACGTCATACAAAAGGCGGTCGAACTCGGGGCATCGTCGATAGTTCCCGTGCTTTCGTCGCGCTGCATAGCCAAACCGTCGGGATACGACAAAAACGGAAAGGACAAAAAGTCCGACCGTTACAGCAGAATCGCATATGAGGCGGCGGAGCAGAGCGGACGGGGAATAGTCCCCGTCGTACACGATTGCATCAGTTTTGAGCGAGCTATCGAACTTGCGAAAAGCGACGCGATATCGTTCATTTGCTATGAGGATGAAAAACAAAACGGCATACGCAAATTCATCGCTTCCAAAAAGAACGAGGGAATGAAGAACAATTCGATATCTTTCTTTATAGGTCCGGAGGGAGGCTTTTCTCCGGAAGAGATCTCGCACGCAAAAGAAAACGGCATAGAGTCGGTCGGGCTCGGAAACAGGATACTCCGTACCGAAACGGCGTCGGGATTTGTGCTCTCTGTGCTGTCATACGAAACAGAGCTTTGACGCGCATTTGAAAAAACGACTTTTGAGTGCAGGTAAATTAAATTTACCTGCACTTTTTGACTGTTTTTGGTAAAAATAACACCACATAAATTGCATTTACTTTGATTTACCTGTTAAGATTTGGTGTTCTTGTACTAAAAATCAATATTTTTTTGGATAAATTTCTAAAAACTTGTTGCATTTTCACACAAATTGAGTTAAAATAATTATTGTTAATATGACGAAGTTTGAAAACGGAAAGGATAACGATTATGTCAAGCAGACTTTTTCAAGGCATAATTCATCAAATGAAAGACACGATAGGCAGAACTATCGGAGTAATGGATGAGCACGGCGCCGTCATCGCTTGCAGCGATCTTGTCAAGATAGGCGAAATACGTCAGTCGGTAAGAAAAGAGATGTCTTACGTCTCCGATATAATGACGTCCGGCGGTTATACGTACCGCCCCATGTCGCTCAGTACAAATTCTGAGTATATCGTATTTGTCGAGGGCGAAGATATAATGGCGGAGAAGCTGTCATATGTTCTTGTCGTAACGCTCAATAATATAAAAGGTTATCACGATGACAAATACGACAAAACGTCGTTCATAAAAAATATAATTTTGGACAACATTCTTCCCGGAGATATATATGTTCAAAGCAAAGAACTTCATTTTGCCAATGACGTCAACCGCGTTGTGTTCCTGCTGAAATTTCAACCGGGAACGGACATCTCGTACTATGACGTGATACTCAATATGTTCCCGAACGCAAATCAGGACTATGTTATAAGCACGAGCGAGAATGATATCGTCCTCGTCCGCGAGGTCAAGCCCGGAACAAAAGTGCAGGATTTCGAAAAGACAGCGACATCTATCGCCGACACGTTGGCGACTGAATTTTACGCGAAGGTATCCATCGGTATCGGCAGTGCGGCGGAGAATATAAAAGACGTTGCGCGTTCGTACAGAGAGGCGCAGGCCGCGCTCGAAGTCGGCGGCGTGTTCGACACGGACAAGAATATCATCAGTTATGAAAATCTCGGTATAGGCAGGCTGATTTATCAGCTCCCGACGACGATGTGCGAGATGTTTTTGAATGAAGTCTTCCCGAACGGATCGCTTGATAATCTCGATCAGGAAACGCTCAAAACTATCCACTGCTTCTTTGAAAACAATCTCAACGTTTCGGAGACGTCGAGGCAAATGTTCGTTCACAGAAACACGCTCGTATACCGTCTCGACAGAATAAAGAGACTGACCGGCCTCGACCTCAGGGAATTTGAAGACGCGATAACTTTTAAAGTGGCGCTCATGGTGAAGAGATATCTTTCTTCAAAACCGACAAAATACTGATATGCATTTGAGCGAATCTTTCAGGATTCGCTCAAATATAATTTTTGTAGGGGGATAAATTATGGAAAACAATAACGAATCCGAATATACAAACAGCGAAGATACGTCGAAAAACGTAAATACCGGCGACGGCGAAACATTCGCCGAAGAACCGACGTCGACCGAAACGGCCGTCACACCGGGGAAAAAAGAGGAAGGCTCGTTCTTTAAGCCGACCGCCGTCAAAGGCGGAGATAAAAGAATAAAGGTGCCGCTATGGGTTATGATCATATCGATACTTGTCGCCGCTACGATCGTTTTTCAGACGACGTATGTCGTTTTGACGGACTTGTACGAAAGGGAACTGAACGCCCATAAGATAAATGTCATATCGGAAAATCAGCGCACGAGCGAGCTTGACGAAAAACTGAGCCGAACCTATTCGGCCATAGATCAGATATCCGAGATATTTAACCATCACTATATTTACGATGTTGATTACGATACACTCATCGAAAATATCTTGTACGATTACGTCGCCGAGACGGGCGACAAGTATGCCGAGTATTATTCTGCCGATGAGTATCGCGCTATGATGGATGATTCTGCGGGAAACTCCGTCGGAATAGGCACATATGTGACATACGGAAGTAACGAAAACGAGCTTGACAAAAACTTGAATTTGCTCAAAGGCGTGTATATTGCGTACGTTATGAGCGACTCGCCGGCGGAAAAAGCGGGTATTGAAGTCGGAGACATAATCACCGCCGTTGACGGCGTCTCGCTTGTCGGAGTTTATTATGGTGACGCCGTCGATATGGTGAAAGGCGAGTTCGGCTCGACGGTGACGCTCACTGTCGAAAGAGACGGAAAAACGATGGATATCGACGTCGTCAGGGGCAATTATTCCGTCGAGACCGTCTTGCATCGCACAATCGAGCAAAGCGGGCACAAAATAGGCTATCTCAGGATAATTCAATTTTATGAGGTGACGTATAATCAATTCAAGGAGGCGGTCACGGAGCTTCAGGACGAGGGATGCGAGGGGATAATCTTCGACCTGCGTGATAACAGCGGCGGCTTCCTTGACTCGGTGTGCAATATCCTCGATTACATTCTTCCCAAGGGGCCGATCGTGAAGCTTATCTATGCCGACGGCACAACAAAAGAAATTGACTCAAACAGCAATTGTATCAAAAATATACCGATGGTCGTTCTTGTCGACGGCGGCACGGCGAGTGCGTCGGAGCTGTTCACGTCCGCGCTGATGGATTACGATTACGCAACGGTTATCGGCACAACAACGTACGGAAAAGGCTGCGGTCAGGTTTTCTTTGCATTAAATAACGGCGGATATATAAAACTGACGACGTTCTTGTATAATCCACCGTATTCCGATAACTATGACGGCATCGGCATAACTCCCGATATCGTCGTGGAACGTTGTTACGACGAGGTCAAAAATACAAACCTGTTTTATCTCACTTATGATGAAGACGCTCAGCTTAAAGCTGCTGTGGAAAATATTTTAAGCAAATTAAAATGAACTATTAAAATGAACTATATAAAGGAGTCACTATTATGTCAAAACAGATCGTTATCACCGAGAGCGGACTGAAAAAAGTCAAGGAGGAGCTCGATTACTTAAAAAATGTAAAGCGCAAGGAAGCCGCTGAAAACGTAGGAATAGCGCGCGCTTTCGGCGACCTTTCGGAAAACAGCGAATACGATGAGGCGAAAAACGAGCAGGCGAAGATCGAATCCCAGATATCCGAACTTGAGGAGATGCTCGAACACGTCAAAGTCATCGGCGACCACGAGATCCAGACAGACACGGTAAACATGGGCGTTTCCGTCGTAGTTTACGATATGGAATATGACGAGGAGATAGAGTACCGTCTTGTCAGCTCGAGAGAGGTAAATCCTCTTGAAAATATGATATCCGACCAGTCGCCGCTCGGCAAGGCGATCATCGGAGCCAAAGTCGGCGACGTCGTCACGGTCGAGGTGCCCGACGGAACGGTAAACGTAAAGATATTGCAGATCAAAAATCCCAACAAAAACTGAATGATAGAGGAAACAAAATGGAAGAAAACAACATAAGCAGCGTAACTCCAGAAGTTACGGAAGCTCAGATGAACGAAATACTTCGCCTGCGGCGTGAAAAGCTCGCCTCGCTTGTAAATGACGGCAACGATCCGTTTAAAATAACGAAATACGACGTGTCTCATCACTCGGGCGAAATAAAATCTGATTTTGACGCGCTTTGCGGCAGGGAAGTCTCCGTTGCGGGGCGTCTTATGTCAAAGCGCATCATGGGCAAGGCGTCATTCTGTCATGTGCAGGATCTCGAAGGTCAGATACAGGTCTATGTATCGAGAGACGATCTCGGCGACGGGCCGTATGCGGATTTCAAAAAGTACGACGTCGGCGATATCGTCGGAGTAAAGGGAATCGTGTTCAAAACAAAGACAGAAGAGATCTCGGTCCATGCGACTTCGATCACGCTCCTTTCGAAGAGCCTTAAAACTCTCCCGGAAAAATTTCACGGCCTCACTAACACCGACCTCAGATACAGACAGAGATATGTCGACCTTATAATGAATCCGGATTCGAAGGACACGTTCATCAAGCGCTCGAAGATAATAAGCACGATACGCAAATATCTCGACGCAAAGGGATTTATCGAGGTCGAAACGCCGATGCTCGTTACAAACGCCGGCGGCGCGGCGGCGCGCCCGTTCGAGACTCATTCAAACGCGCTCGATACGGATTACAGACTCCGCATCTCGCTTGAGCTTTATCTCAAACGCCTGATCGTCGGCGGTCTCGAAAAAGTATACGAAATAGGCCGCGTTTTCCGCAATGAAGGTATTGATACGCGCCACAACCCCGAATTCACGCTTATGGAATTGTATCAAGCGTACACCGATTACCACGGCATGATGGATTTAACGGAAGATATGTATCGCTTTGTGGCAAAGGAAGTGCTCGGCACGACGAAGATCGTATATAACGGCATCGAAATGGACCTCGGAAAGCCGTTTGAACGCATAACGATGGTCGAAGCGGTCAAAAAATATTCGGGCGTCGATTTCGATGCGATAAACACGCTTGAAGAGGCGCGCGCAGCGGCAAAAGATCATCATATCGAATATCAGCCGTCGCACAAAAAGGGCGATATACTTAATTTGTTCTTTGAAACGTATGTAGAGGAGCATCTGATCCAGCCGACGTTCGTCATGGATCACCCCGTCGAGATATCTCCGCTCACAAAGAAAAAGCCGGATAAGCCAGAATACGTCGAGCGCTTCGAGTTCTTTATGAACGGCTGGGAAATGGCGAACGCTTACTCGGAACTCAACGATCCGATAGATCAGCGCGAGCGCTTCGCGGCGCAGGACGCGCTTGCCGCCGCAGGCGATATGGAAGCAAATCATACCGACGAGGACTTTTTGAACGCGCTCGAAATAGGAATGCCGCCCACAGGCGGCATCGGATACGGCATAGACCGTCTCTGCATGCTTTTCACCGACAGTCAGGCGATACGCGACGTTTTGTTGTTTCCCACGCTGAAACCGATTAACTCCGATAAACAGGAGAGCTCGCAAAAGGCAGTCGGGACGGAATCCGATCCCGTGAAAGAAGAAAAGATAGATTTTTCAAACGTTGAGATCGAACCGCTCTTTAAGGACACCGTCGATTTTGAGACGTTCTCCAAGTCCGATTTTCGTGCGGTCAAGGTGCTCGCTTGCGAGGCGGTGCCGAAGTCGAAAAAGCTGCTTAAATTCACGCTCGATGACGGAAGCGGCGAAAACAGAACGATACTCAGCGGCATACACGCTTATTACGAGCCGGATGAACTTGTCGGCAAGACGTGCATCGCAATAACGAATCTGCCGCCGCGGGCGATGATGGGAATCGAGAGCTGCGGAATGCTCATCTCCGCCGTGCATCACGAAAACGGCGAAGAAAAACTGCATCTGCTAACGGTTGACGATCACATCCCCGCAGGCGCGAAATTATATTAAAAAAATAAAGCAGGCGAGTGCCTGCTTTATTTTTTTCGTCCGAAAAGACGAAAGATCACGTCCTCGTATATTTGATCGGGCGCGCCGCCCGACTCGTCATCTTTTTCGGAAAAATCACCGTTATATTTATCGCTTGCGCGGTTGAAGGCGACGCTCGTGTCGGAAATGCCGAAAAATTCGCCGTCCGCTTCAAGCGATTGATAATACGCTTCGTTATCGTTTTCCGACGGCGGTACGAGCGGGGACAAATAACGGTACGAATATTGTGCGTCGGTGATATATATTTGGCACGGGAACGAGCGCGAATAATTCTTGACCAGCGCCGTCTTTTTGACGTTTTCTGCGTCAAAAACGTTCACATTGTCGACGACGCCGCCGTTTTTTGCGTCATAATTCACTAAAATATGCGCGTCGCAATGGCTTTGCGGCTCGGTGCCTTTTTTGAAGTATCCGAGCTCTATGCGGTTTCCTCTGGCGTCGCACGTGCATTCCGTCGACGCGAGCATACCGGAATCACGGCAGTAGAGGCATTTTATGACGTTATCCGAACGGTTGAATTTGTTATTCATAAGCTCAGGCGTT
Organism: uncultured Clostridia bacterium; assembly: GCA_905235755.1. Taxonomy (GTDB): domain Bacteria; phylum Bacillota; class Clostridia; order Oscillospirales; family CAG-272; genus RGIG6816. Next base: position 1,396 of record CAJONA010000096.1, on the reverse strand, counting down.
TGTCTGTACACGGCGTTCATTACAGTGTCAAAGACCGTACAAGCCGGATTTGTTCTGTAATAACCGAGGCTTCTCGTATCGACATATCCGTACCACACGCCGCAGACGTAATCGGGAGTGTACCCGATAAACCAGCGGTCGATGTCGGCGTTTGAGGTCCCCGTTTTGCCGGCGACCGCCGCCGCGACCCCCTCGCCCGCGCGTTTTCCCGTGCCGCCGTCAACGACCATGCGCATGCCCTCGCGCACGACGGCAAGGTCGCGAGCCGGGAAAGGCAGCGGCGCGCGCTCGACGGGCGCGTCGACGCCGAGGCGGGGACGCACAAGGCATCCTGTCCCTATCGCGCCGGCGACGCGCGCCATCTGAAGCGGCGTCACGAGCAGCTGCCCCTGCCCGATGGCGGCGTGCGCGAGGTCGCCCGCGTACCACGGCAGGTTGTATCTGATGCGCTTGTATTCGGCCGAGGGGACTACGCCGGCGGAATCCTGCGGGAAGTCTATCCCCGTCTTCGCGCCGAGCCCCATCGCGCGCGCGGCGGAAAAGAGCGCGTTCGTCCCTATGTCGAATCCGATGCTGCAGAAATACGTGTTGCAGCTCTCCCTGAGGGCATGCCTCATGTCGATCGGACCGTGGCCCCATCTCCGTGCGCAGTGGAGTCGCATGCCGCCGAGCACGAAGACCCCCGTGCAGTCGTGGGACATCCCCGGCGGAACCCCGGCCCCGAGGCCCGCGAGCGCGGTCACCGGCTTGAACGTCGATCCCGGCGCGTACGTCTCGAAGCACGCGCGGTTGCGATAGTCGTTCCTCGCGTTCTTGAAGAGCCGCTCGTTTATCTCGGGCGAAAGCTGCGGAACGAGGAGGTTCAGGTCGTAAGCGGGCGCGCTCGCGAGCGCGAGCACCGAGCCGTCGCGCGGATCGATTACGGCACATGCGCCGCGCTCGCCGCGGAGCTGCCGCTCCACCGCGCGCTGAACCGCGACGTCCATTGAGAGCCGGAGATCCGGGCCGCGCCTCGCCTCGGACACCGTCTTCTCCTCGACGGCGAAGCCGCGCGCGTCGACCGTCACCTGTATCTCGCCCTGGGAGCCGCGCAGATAGCTGTCGTAGAACGCCTCGAGCCCCTCCCGGCCGCACATCTCCTTGTCGCGGAAGTTGACCTTCTCTCCGCCGACCGACTCGGCGTCGCGCCTTCCGACAAAGCCGATCACGTGCGCGGCGAGGCGCCCCTCGGGATAGACGCGCTCCTCGGTCTCGATGCAGCTGAAGCCGGGGAACTCCCCCGCACGCTCGGCGAAGCGCCATACATCTCCGTTACCAGTCTCATGATCCCATCATCTCTTTCATCTGTTATCTTGTTTTTTAACCACTTTCTTTTTCATCGTTTTAATTGTCACGT
>CAJONA010000095.1 GCA_905235755.1 uncultured Clostridia bacterium | reverse complement strand
TAGTTCCTCTGAGCCAAGTATATTTACTAGAAATGTCAACGAGAAGAATAAAATTATGCATAGGATATCCAATTGAAAGTTGTATTGCATATAAGCCAGAAGATATTCACAGAGATGAAGAAGCTCGGCATCGGCTCGCGCTTGCATATGTGCGGCAACACGTCGAAGATACTGCCGTATTCCGCCGACAGCGGAGCGCTCATCATCGACATCGACCACGCCGTCGACTTTAACGAGGCGCTGAAAACGGTGAACGGCCGCGCCGTCCTCAACGGCAACATCGACCCCGTCGCAGACGTTTTCGCGGCGGATGCGGAACATACGAAAAACGCCATAATTTCCGTAGCGAAAAGCGTCGGAGACGCCCGCGCCATGTTCATGCCGGGGTGCGAGCTTCCGACAAAAACGTCTCTTGAAAACGTCCGCGCGATACACGAAGCGCTGAAAGAGATCGGTTGAGGGACGATTTCGTTGTGAAATACATATAATATTTACACATGTTATTTGTCATATCCTACGAAAAAAATCAAAAATCAAAAATCAATTTGATTTATACCCCCGATCAGTGATATAATAATAAATAATTATACTGGGTTATTGTCTATCGGTATCGGGAAATGCCGTCGAGGCGACCGATCCGGCAAAATTTTCGGAGGAAATTCTAAATGAAAAAACTCATCGCGTTAATGCTCGCAATACTTACCGTCGCCGCCGTTCTTGTCGGCTGCACGACGATAGGCGAAGACGGAAAAGGCGCCGTTATCGACGTGTATATGGGCACCAAGACGATAAATCTCGATCCCGCAATAGCATACACGGACGAAAACAGCGCAAAAATAATCTCGCTCATATTCGAGGGACTTTTCAAAATGGACTCAAAGGGGAACGTTTCAAAAGCGCTCGCGGATAAATACGAGATAGGCGAGGACCGTTACGGCAACAAGAAAATGACGATATGGCTCAAAGATACATACTGGAGCGACGGTTCTCTCGTTCAGGCGAACGACATCGTGTACGCATGGAAGCGTATCCTTGAACCCGACTTCAAGTCGGGCGCGGCGTCGATGCTCTACACTATTCAGGGCGCCAAAGACGCAAAAGAGGGCAAGATAAGTATAGACGACATCGGACTGTATTCTCTTGCTCCGAAAAAACTCGAAATAATCTTTGAAGAGGGCGCGGATACGAACGAGTTTATAAGCAATATGGCGAGCCCGGCTCTCGTGCCGCTTCGTGAAAACAAGGTTTCGCCGTATGCGGATACGTGGTCGTATTCGAGCCGCGACCTTTCGACGAACGGTCCGTTCAGAGTCAAAAAGTTCACGGGCGTTTCGAGCGAAGGCGCCATCGACAAAACAGGCGAGATAATACTCGAACGTTCGACGTATTATTATCTCAATCAGGACGTTCATAACGAGGACCTCGACAAATACGTCATCCCTTACAGGATAGTATTCCATTTTGCGGAGCCGCTCGATCTGGCGGTCGTCGCATCCTCGCAGGAGAACGACGTCATAACGATGTATAATAACAGCGAACTGTTCTACGTTTCGAATCTCACAAAAGAGACGGCGGCGAACTTCACCGGAAAACAGCTCAAATACACCGATCTCGCGTCGACTTATTCATATATTTTCAATATGAACAACGAGCTTTTCGCCTCGGCGAAAGTCAGATACGCGCTCAGCATAGCGCTCGACAGAGCGTATGCGGCGGATCTTGTCGGCGCCGGCGCAAAGGCGGCGACGGGCTTGCTTCCCTCGATGATATTCAACACGGGCAAAGGCACGTCGTTCAGAAAAGTCGGCGGAAGCGTGCTTTCGTCCGGCGCACAGCTTGACTACGCAAGACAACTGCTTGACGAAGCGGGCGTAAATCCGGCGGCTTGCGACGACATATACGTATATTACAGAATGGACGAGGCGAACGACAGCTATGCGTCGACAAGCAAAGGCTTCAACAGCAAAGAAAAGGCGCTGGCGAGATACGTTGAGTCCGCTTGGGAAGAACTCGGATTTTCTATCGTGCTCGTTGCCAACGACGCGCAGGCTTACGAAGCGGCGCTCGGCAGCGGCGAATATGACGTCATCGGGCTCGATTATCAGATGCTTTCGGCATATCCGCTTTACGACCTCGCTCCGTTTTCGACGACTTACAGCGGCAGCGTCGATATGACGCAGTCGACAGACGACGGCGCTTATGTGAATATCGCGGGCATTTCGGGATATTCGAGCGCGGAATACGACGCGCTCATCGAGGCGGCGTTCGCGGCGGGAACGCAAAAAGAGAAAGCCGCGCTGCTGCACGACGCGGAGAAGCTTCTTCTCGAAGACGGCGGCATAGTGCCCGTGGTTTACAACTGCGACTGCTACGTGATTTCGAACGAGCTGTCGGGCGTTGCGACGACGTTCTACGGAGTGAAGGACTTCACGAGAGCGACGCTGAAAAATTACGAACAGTACCTCGCCCTGCTCCCCGAAGAAAAGAAATATCTTATCTGAAAAAGCAATATAAAAGCGCTGTCATTTCGCTTGAAATGACAGCGCTTTTTTTATTTTTCGCCTTTTTACACGGCGTTCTTTTTGAGCTTTCTGCGAAGCGGCCAGTAGACGAACGAGATCACTATGAGCGCCGCCGCCGCGAAGAACGACACAACGCCCGCCGACATGAATTGCATTCTCAAAACCTCCGCTATATTGAACGGAAATTCCGGAAGTCCCTCTATTTCGACTCCGTTGATTATGACCGTGAACACCGTCGCCGGTATGAGCGCAAATATCAGGAACGGCAGCCAGCCGAGCCATATCGGCAATCCGATCTTTATCGCGGGGTTGCGCGACGCCGATTTGAAGATCATCTTCAAGATGAGATACGCCCATGTGAAGAACGTGAACATCAGAAGAATGGCGATGCCCGACATTACTTTGCGTATTGTGTCAAGCGTTTCGGCGCTTATGCTGTTCATTATGTAATCCTTCAGCTGCTGTTTGAGCGCGTCGGAAGTCGCCGAGCCGGACTGTTCGCCTTCGCCTTCGGTAGCCTTATATACGACGCCGTTTCCCGCGCCGGCAAACGTCGCGGAATATACGGGGTACAATTTTACGTTTGCCTCGGCTTTTGGCAACACTTCGGAGATATCTTCGCCGTTTACAATTGCGGCGATAAGATCGTTTATCACTTCGCCGATTGCGATATTGCCGTTTTCATCGGCGAGGGCGTTCAATATGTCGACAATATAAGCTCTGAATTCCTCCGTCAGCCCTTCGACGTCGCCCTCATAGTCGAGCGCCGCCGCTATCGACGTTGCCAATTCGTCGAATGTGGAATCGACGATTTCAAGCACGTCGTCGACCGTCGCGTTGTCCACATTCAACGCGTCGTAGATCTCCGAGGTCTTTTGCGTTATGTAATCATTGTCGATGCCGGCTTCTTCGAGCTTTTGCATTACTTCGGCGGCGTCCTCATCTTCGGCAAGCGAGATCGCGAGGCTGTTCACCGCGTCGTTTACCGCCGCCGAGAGAGCGCTTTTGACCGCTTGGTCGATGTTTGCCGACAGCTCTTCGAGAATCAGATCCACGTTGTGCTCTATCATGCTCTCTATCGCCGACGTATCCTTTTTGAAAAGCGCGTCAAACGCGTCCGTCGTGCGCATTTCAAAAGGTATTGAGATCGATGCGTCGGTGAGTATCGTACGCACAGTGTTTTCAACGTCGCCGTCCTCGGATGAGATATTCGCCGAATCTATTATATAATCGGTGAATTCTTCCGTAAAAGTTATGTCGATGTTCATACGCCACAGCGGCATTATGAAGTAGCCCGCAATGGCGGCGACACAGATCAAAGCTATGACGATGTTGAAAATTATTGCAATGTTTTTGCCGGATTTCATGCTGACCTCCAAAAGTAAATTTTGCGTTTTATTTTGTCAAATGTCCCGGGACCGTCTCAGTCGAAAAACGATCTTGCCACCTCGGCGCAGCTCGCCGCGTCGGCGGTGTATGCGTCCGCGCCGATCTGACGGCAGAATTCGTCCGTTATCGGCGCGCCGCCGATCATTATTTTGACGTTGTCGCGTATGCCCTCCGAGACGCACAGATCGACGACGTTCTTCATCTCTCCCATCGTCGTCGTCAGCAGAGCGGAACAGCATATAATCTTCGCGCCTTCGTTTTTCGCCGTCTCGACGAACGTTTCGGGCGCGACGTCGACGCCGAGGTCGATGACTTCAAGCCCCTTGCCTTCAAGCATCATTTTGACAAGGTTTTTTCCTATGTCGTGCAGGTCGCCTTTGACCGTACCGAGGACAACCTTGCCGACCGGCTTTGCGTCGTCGCTGACGAGGTACGGTTTCAATATCTCCGTTCCCGCCTTCATCGCACGCGCGGCTATGAGCACTTCCGGAACGAATATTTCATTGTTTTTAAATTTTCTGCCTACGATATCCATGCCCGCCAAAAGGCCGTTTTCAAGGATCTCTTTGGCGGGAACGCCTTCCTCGAGAGCCTGCGGAACGAGCACTTTTATCTCTTTCGCCTTGCCTTCTTGCAGTTTTTCGGAAATTAATGAAACGATATCCATAATTATTTCTCCCTTAAATCCACATTATCGTAAATATGCGCTGATTTATAACAACATTTTATCATAAAAAAAACAAAAAATCAACAATTATTATTAATATACCGTAATCATATTACGAATAATACAATTAAGTTTTAAAATCCATAAATAAAAATACTGGATTTTTAATTCAAAATATAAATTTGGCTGTTCGCCAAAAAACTACAAGACATAAAAGCGCGCTTTGATACGCAAATTAAATCTGCACGTAAAACGTGTGAAAAAACAGGAAGGAAACGGCAATGTTAAGGACTAAAAAAATATTATATCTGTCGGTGTTTTTCTTTACGGTGCTTGGAATTTGCGTTTTGGGACGCGGCGACGTCATATCGGCGTCGGCGGCTGTCGACACGTCGTCTTTCGACGGCACGCTCATAGCGGGCGGAATGACCTTCGGCATGAAGATCGGAGTTGACGGAGCCATCATCGTCGACGTCGGCAGCGTCGTCGACGGAGGCAAAAGCCCCGCCGCCGAAGCGTGGGCCGCCAGGATCTCCATCCGGCAGTCACCGTAACGCGAATGTGTGTTCAGC
>CAJONA010000094.1 GCA_905235755.1 uncultured Clostridia bacterium | reverse complement strand
GATTTCGGCTACATTGTAGGGGCGAAACACGGAAACCCCCAAAACTCACTTCGTTCGTTTCGGGGAACCCCTACAACGTCGTCGCACAGCTCCTTTGGTTTCTAAATTTTGCTCCGCAAAATTTACCGGCGAAAACGGGCAAAGATCCGTCGAGTTCAAACCGGAAGCGAGCGCGTGCCGCATAAGATAAATTTTTGCCGTTATCGGCACGCGATGCGTGCGAGAATAGAAAATCTGTACAAAATAAATCGCCCGTGGGGCGATATGTTCGCACTATGTCGCATGCTTACGGCTTGATGAGCAATTGACCTCGGCGATATGTCGAGCCGGATGCGCTTGCGCACCGGAAGCGACACGGAATCGCCGAATATCTGCAAACCGCCAAGCGTTCTTTTTCGTACTTTTTCTTTCGCGCTGAAAGAAAAAGTACATAAGCCCTTCGCGCACGGCGCGAGAAATACGTGCGGCGCGCGAGAAAGAACGCGGCGCGAACAATGCACGTTGCGCGGAAAAATTGTGTGCGCGGGAAAATCCGGCGCGGAAAAGACGGGCGCGCGCGGCGCGTTTTCCGCGCTTTTTAAATTTTTTAAAACTTTTTTAATAAATTTTCAAAAACCCCTTGCGTTTTTGATGATTTTCATCTATAATATAATCAAAGTGGTTTGAAGTGGTGCAAAATGGTTAGTTTTCCACATTCTCCACAAACTTTTCCACAGAAAAGGAGGGCGCGGTGTGTTTTTAGGTGAATTCAAATACAACATAGACGCAAAAGGCAGACTTTTCATTCCCGCAAAATTCCGCGAAGCGCTCGGCGAAAAGTTCGTCGTGACTCGCGGCATCGACCGTTGCCTTTCCGTTTACCCCGAAGATGAGTGGCAAAAGTACACGGACAAGATAAACGCCCTTCCCCCGGCGCAGGCGAGGCGCATACGCCGCTTTGTGTATGCCGGCGCGAGCGAGTCGGAGGTCGATTCGCACGGGCGTACGGTCATACCGCAAAGTCTGCGCGAATACGCGGGCATCGACGGCGACGTTTACATAACGGGCGCAGGCTCATACATTGAAATATGGTCTGCCGACGGATGGGAAGCGGAGCGTCAGCTTGAATCCTCTGACGAGATCGCCGATCTCATGGAGACGCTGGGCTGCTGATGATAAGCGAATTTTCTCACACCTCGGTCATGCTTTTTGAGTGCATCGAGGCGCTTGATATCAAAAAAGACGGCATTTACGTCGACTGCACGACGGGCGGCGGCGGCCACTCGCTCGAAATAGCGAAAAGGCTCGACGGCGGGCGGCTCATCTGCATCGACCGCGACAGCGACGCGCTCGAAGCCGCGCGAAACAGGCTTTCAGATCATCTCGACAAGATAACATTCATAAAAGACAATTTCATAAATATAGAAAACATCCTCGACTCGCTCGGGATAGACAAGATAGACGGCGCGCTCGCCGATCTCGGCGTTTCGTCGTATCAATTCGACACCGCAGAGCGCGGCTTTTCATACAAACTCGACGCGCCGCTCGACATGAGAATGGACGTTTCATCCGATTTAAGCGCATACGACGTCGTAAACACATATTCTTACGAAGAACTTCGCCGTGTGATAAGCGAATACGGAGAGGATGATTTTGCGCCGAAAATCGCAAAAGAGATCGTCTCCGCGCGAGAGATTGCGCCCATAAAGACGACAACGGAGCTTTCCGACATCGTTTGTGCGGCGTACCCCGCAAAACTGCGCGCGGTCGGCCATCATCCGGCGAAAAAGACGTTTCAGGCGATACGGATCGAGGTCAACGGCGAGCTCGACGCCATCGCACCGACGATCAAAGCGATAGTTTCGCGGCTGAACGCGGGCGGCAGGCTAGCCGTGATAACGTTCCACTCGCTCGAAGACAGAGCGGTCAAAACGACGTTTAACGATCTCGCGCAAGGCTGCACATGTCCGCCGTCGTTCCCCGTTTGCGTTTGCGGCAACAAGCCGAAAATAAAGATCATAACAAAAAAACCGATAACCCCGTCAAACGATGAAATAAATACAAACCGCCGTTCCCACAGCGCGAAGCTCAGGGTGGCGGAGAAAGCAGGACTGATATGACTGATACGGTACAATCGATACTCAATGCCGCCGACGGCGGAGTAAAGTATAAAACGCACAAGATCCCAAAGGTCAAAATACGTCAGGAATCTCCGATGCCGTCGCTGACGCTGATAGGCGTCATCGCAGTCACGTTTGTGCTGCTGTTTTGTGTTTTTTCTGCCGTGCAGATACTTCAAATAAAGTCCGATATATATCAGCTGCGCGAGGAAAAGGCGACGCTGACTCAAACGATCGACACGATAGAGGGGCAAAACACAGTGAGATATGCGGAATTCGACATCGCAAAAGGCGGCGCATCTGTCGGAAAATAAGTAATATTTTCATATTTCGCAAATATATTTTATATTGCCGGTAGCGGTAAAAGGAGCCGGGAGGATTTACAATGCTCCTCGCTCCTTTTTGTTTAATCATTCGTCCGGGGAGGGTGTATGAATAAAAATTCCAACTCAAAACCGTCGTCAATACTCGGAAAAGCGTCTGCCGTGATATCGGCACGCTCTTTTCTGCTTTTTATCATATGCTGTGCGCTTTCACTGCTCCTTGTCGGGCGGCTGTTCTATTTGCAAATAATCAGGAATAGTTATTATGAAGAAAAAGTCATAGCGCAAATGGTGTATGAAACGCCGATCTCCGCCGCGCGCGGAAACATCACCGACCGTAACGGGCGCGTGCTCGCGACGTCGTTCACGTCGGAGAGGATATATCTGTCGCCCTGCGACATAAAGAGCGAGAACGAGCGTGTTACGGCGTGCACGTATCTTTCGGAAAAGCTCGGCATATCATACGATACGATATACGAAAAATCGAAAAAGACAACGCAAAAGGACGTCACCGTAAAGAACGGCGTCTCGGAAGAAACGGCGACGGAGATACGCGCGTTTATACTTGAAAATGATCTGACGCATTTTGTCCACACGGTCGAAGTAAACTCGCGCGTCTATCCGTACTCGACGCTTGCGAGCAGTGTACTCGGATTTTGCGGAACAGACGGCGGACTGTACGGGATCGAGTATCAGTACAACGACATTCTCTCGGGTGTAAGCGGCAGCATCGTCTCGGCACAGCGCCCCGACGGCGTGCAGATGCCGTACAATTACGAAAGCTACATCGACGCCGAAAACGGCGCCCACATCGCGCTGACGCTCGATTATTTCATTCAAAACACGCTTGAAAAACATCTCGAACAAGCGGCGATCGAAGCGGGGTGCGAATCGCGCGCCTGCGGCATAGCGATGAATCCCAAAACAGGCGAGATATACGCGATGGCGGTTTATCCGTCGTACGACCTCAACGATCCGTACGAGGTAGTCGACTATTACGGCGAGGCTCTCGAAGAACTCGCAAAACAGTACGGCGAATCGTCGAGCGAATACATAAGCGCGTATCGCGCTTATCAGCTCGAACAATGGAACAACAAATGCATCTCCGAGACGTACGAGCCCGGCTCGACATCGAAGATATTTACAACGTCGATGGCGCTTGAAGAAAACGTTTCGACGCCGACGGAGATATTCACTTGCAGCGGCTCGTACGTCGTCAGCGGCTGGACGATACGCTGTCATAAAGCCGGCGGGCACGGAACGCTCACATTTGCCGAGGGACTTCAAATGTCGTGCAATCCCGTGATGATGCGCCTCTCGCAGCGCATCGGCGGCGAGGCGTTCTGCAAATATTTCAAGGCGTTCGGGCTCACCGAAAAAACGGGCGTCGACCTGCCCGGCGAGGGAGACACGATAATTAAGGCTGAAGCGGATATCACCGAACTCGACCTTGCGGTCTACTCGTTCGGTCAGAGATACAACGTAACGGCGCTCTCACAGCTCAGATCCGTGTGCGCCGTCGCTAACGGCGGCACGCTCGTCACACCGCACCTCATCAAAAACGTCGTCGACGACGACGGCAACGTGCTGTATGAATACAAAACGGAGGAGATCCGTCAGGTCATAAGCAGTGAGACAGCCGCGACGATATGCCAAATACTCGCCGACGGCGTCGCGGGAAACGGCGGCGCTAAAAACGCATACGTCGCGGGATACTCCGTGGCGGCAAAGACAGGAACGTCGGAAAAAGGCACTGTCGGCAACAAGAGGATAGTTTCGACGGTTGCGTTCGCGCCGTCAGACGACGCCGAGATCGCCGTCATAATGATGATTGACGAGCCGACGCGCGGACTCATCTACGGAAGTCAGCTTGTCGCACCGTATATCTCGCTGTTTCTCGCCGACGTTCTTCCCTACCTCGGCATCGAGCCGAACTACACCGAGGAAGAACTCGCCGAGCGCGAAGTGCCGGTGCAGAATTACCGCGGTCTTTCGCTCGACGCGGCAAAGGCGATGATAAAGGAAAGCGGCCTCAAATACGAGGTCATCGGCGACGGAACGAGCGTAGTCGATCAAGTTCCCGTATCGTCGAGCACGCTGTCAAAGGACGGCACGATAATACTGTACACCGAGAACGCATCAAAAAGCGAGGTGTCGGTCGTGCCGAACGTCATCGGCATGACGGCGGAAGCTGCCAACAAGGCGCTTACCGACGCGGGGCTCAACGTTTCGATAAGCGGCAGAACGTCGGAAGGAACGACGGTCGTCGCGCAGTCGGTCGAAAAAAACAGCGAGGTCCCATACGGAACGATAATAAAAATAACGATGCGCTTTACCGACGAAACGGAGTAAAGCAAAAGCCGAAGATGTGAAAAGAAAATACTTTCATATCGGAGGCTTATCATGAAACTCGGACAATTAATAAAGGAAAACGAAGTCTCTCGCGGAGAGTTCGACGCGTCGATCGAAATAGGAACACCGCGGGACGATTCGAGAAAAGTCTCGCGCGGCGATGTTTTCTTCTCCGTCGACGGCGCTCATATAGGAGACGCCGTCGAGGCGGGAGCAAAAGCCGTCGTGTGCGGAAGCGGCGCAGACTGCGGAAAATATATCGGCGTGCCGAATATATACGTCGATGACGTGCGGCGCGCTTACGCGCTGGCGTGCCAGCGATATCGCGGCTGTCCCGGCGACAAAATGAAGCTTATAGCCGGCAAAGACGAGATTAAAAGGTATCTTGAAAGCGTTGCTCCGCTTGTGGAGCGCGGCG
>CAJONA010000093.1 GCA_905235755.1 uncultured Clostridia bacterium | reverse complement strand
ATTGCTTTTTCGCTCGGTCTGCCTTCGCGGCGGTTGAAGCTGCCGGGAATGCGGCCTACCGCATAGAGCTTTTCGTCAAAGTCGACGGAAAGCGGGAGAAAATCGATGCCGTCGCGCGGCTTTGCGGATGCCGTCGCGCAGCAGAGAACGACCGTCTCGCCGTAGCTTATCATGACGGAGCCGTTTGCGAGCCCCGCTACTTTTCCGCTCTCGACCACGAGCGGTCTGCCTTCGAAATCGTATTCGAATTTTTTGTAGTTGTCAAACATTTTTTTGCCTCCTGATTTTTTTGTTTTTTTATCTTACCGTGAGCGCAAAATTTGTTTAGCACTTAAATAAATGTCGGCCGCGCCGGCACTTGTTTAACTGCTATACAAAAGATACGTCCGCGGGAAAATACGTTTTTACAGTATTAAAGGGCGACAAAAGCCGCCCTTTAACGATTACTTTCTCAGACCGAGCTTCTCAACTATTGCACGATAACGTTCGATATCGTTTTTCTGGAGATAGCTGAGAAGATTTTTTCTTTTTCCGACCATTTTAAAGAGTCCGCGACGGCTGTGGTTGTCGTGGGGATTCTTTTTGAGATGCTCTGTGAGTTCGAGTATTCTCGCCGAAAGAATGGCGATCTGGACCTCAGGCGAACCTGTGTCTGTTTCGTGTGTTTTGTTCGCAGCTATGATAGCCTGCTTTTGTTCTTTAAGCATAATTTTTCACCTTCTTTATATTTTTTATGCGGACTGCCGTAAAACATGGTACACGTCGGGTGATGGTTTTCGCCTCGCTTTATATAAAAGCCGTTTACCGAATACCGAGCAATCGGTGTCACGCAAAAGATACTTTAACATAAAAAAGACGATTTGTAAAGGGGTTTTGAAAATTTTTATTGAATTTTCCTAAAAAATATTAAACAAAATGAAAGGGCGGGATAAAAGCTACCACGCCCTTTCTGTTTTGACTTTTGTGCCCACACATGTCAACATATTATTTATGTAAGTATCACCGTTTTGCCTTTCTTGCAAGTTTAGCCTGTTTGATTTGCTCAATATATTCTTTTCTTGCCTCTTCATCTACCTGTCCAACCTCGTTTTTATATGCTGATATTACAAGGTTTGAAAGAACCAGTACGGCGCAAAGAATAATTGTGTTTATCCATCCCCCATGTATTATGGAATCTATTACTGCTATTGCGATTCTCAAATAATTCATCACAATAACAGCAGTTGAAACTTGAAGTATATTCTTATTTCTTGTGTAAGACACCGGCAATGCTCTGATCATCGCAGTATAGTTTGTGTAATAAATGCTTATAATCGAAAGCACACCGATAATTACAGCCATTGCAACAACAATGAGAATTATCGGAATCAGAACGTCTCCGCCGCCGCTCGCGATTCCGATTATAGAGACAACACCGAGTATCAGTGTGAGGATTTGAAAAAGTGTGATTTTTATATCCTGTATCAGGAAAAACCATTTCATTAAGCTTGAACCGCGAACAAACAATTGCAAAGAATTGTTGTCATCGTTTCTTTTGCAAGCCAAGAATATCATGATAGCACCGGCTACGGTAAGTAAAATCGGTAAAATTCTGATGAAGGAGCCGATAAATATAATTGTTTCAGCCAGGCCGAGTACACCGATAAGATCGCCCAAATCGGTGTTAAGCAGGGATTCGACGTCTTTCAAAACAGACGTGAAGTCAGGTTTATTACTGATCGTGTTGACAATTTCCGTAACAGTTATAATTGCTGCCAAAATGATGAGAGCAATAAACATTTTTTTTGTAAATATTTTTCTTATTTTTTCTCTGATATTCGGCGTGGTACCGGAAATGTCGGGTTCATTTACGATATTTTGATTGTCCATATTCTCTCCTTTATAATAAAATTTTTGTTTTTTTGCGACCGGTCTGTGGGCAATTGCATTATATCACAACTTTAAGTTGTTGTCAATAACTAAATAAAAGTTTTTTACATTACGCATAATAGTTGTTATCATAAAGGCACAAACATGCTTGAACAGGGAAATATTTTGAAATGATTAAAAATTTAAAATCTCTGCGCGTCAGCGCCGGAATGAGTCAACAACAACTTGCCGATGTCATCGGTGTAAGCCAACAGTCGGTGAATAAATATGAAAATCACAGTATCGAACCGGACGTCGCAACACTTATAAAGATTGCTGATTATTTTGGGGTTACGGTGGATTACCTTATAGGTCACGCTAATGAACGAGAAGCGGAAAGAAGAGGTATTACGGATGAGGAATTTTCAATTGTTTCGAATTACAGAAAACTTTCTCAGAAAGAGCGGGAAAGCATATTTTTGATAATGAAAGTATATACAAGAGAGAATCAGAGCTGATGTGTTAAACAAGGATGGTGTTTGCTGCCATCCTTGTTTTGTAAAATCAAATAATCGGAATATTTGCCTATTTTGCAAAAATCGCAAAAATGATATTGCATTTTTGATCGATATGGTGTAAAATAAAAAACGAAAATTCAAACGGCAAATGCCGGGAAACGAGGAATCAAGTGGCAATAGTAACAACAACTGAAATGTTCAAAAAGGCTTACGAGGGCGGATACGCCGTCGGCGCTTTCAATATCAATAATATGGAGATAGTCCAAGCTATAACCGAAGCCGCGGCTGAGGAAAAAGCTCCCGTGATACTTCAAGCGTCTGCGGGCGCGAGAAAATATGCGAAGCCCGCATATCTCATGGCTTTGGCAAAAGCCGCGTGCGATGACACGGGTATAGACCTCGCGCTTCATCTCGATCACGGCGCGGATTTCGATATATGCAAATCGTGCATCGATAACGGATTTTCGTCCGTTATGATCGACGGCTCGCACCTTGGCTTTGAAGAGAACATCGCGCTCACAAAGCAGGTCGTCGAATACGCTCACGCTCACGGCGGCGTCGTCGAGGGTGAACTCGGCGTGCTCGCCGGAGTCGAGGACGAAGTATCGGCTGAACATTCATCATACACAAGACCGGAGGAGGTCGAGGAGTTCGTCACGCGCACAGGCGTCGACTCACTCGCCATCTCGATAGGCACATCGCACGGCGCGTATAAATTCACTGCAAAGCAATGCACCAGAAACGCAGACGGAATACTCGTTCCGCCTCCGCTCCGTTTTGACATACTCGAAGAAGTCGCGGTAAGACTTCCGGGATTCCCGATAGTCCTTCACGGCGCGTCGTCCGTTCCGCAGGAATACGTAAAAGAGATAAATTCCCTCGGCGGAAATCTTCCCGACGCCGTCGGCATCCCCGAGGAACAGCTGAGAAAAGCCGCAACGATGGCTGTCTGCAAGATAAATATCGACTCGGATATCCGCCTTGCGATGACGGCAGGGATCCGCCGCGTATTTAACGAGAAACCCGACGTATTCGATCCGAGAACTTATCTCACGGTCGCGCGCGCCGAAGTGAAGAAAATGGTAAAACACAAATTCACCGACGTTCTCGGCTGCTGCGGCAAGGCTTAAAACATCATTAAAGCGGGACGGGAGCTATTTGCCGTCCCTTCTTTTTGGAGGAGCTATGATCTGGAGCGAATATATCACGGTAAACACACACGACTGCGACAAGCACGGAAACGCCAGACCGACGGGGATCTTCCGCATCGTTCAGGAGGCGGCGTATATGCATCTCTGCTCGCTCGGGCAGAGCGAGGACGAGCTGCGCCGCGACAAGCGCGCGTATATCGTAAGCAACATAGGCATCGACGTCATAAAGCCGATGAAAATGGGCGACAAAGTCGAGGTCCGCACGTGGGAAAACAATTCCGCCGGAGCAAAATTCATGCGTTATTACTCCGTTCTTCGCGGCGGCGAGGAGATAGTCTCCGGCTCGTGCGTGTGCGCGCTGATAAATATCGAGACGGGGCGCCTGATGCGCGTCGGCGAGAGCGGGTACACATTCGGGCGGAGCGGAGAGGGAAGGACGCCATCTGTCGACAGCCACGGTGCGATGAGCAAGGAACTTGAGTACGTCAAGGTCGCCGAATATCCGGTGCTTTATTCGTTCATCGACCGCAACGACCACATGAACAACACATGCTACGCCGATATGATGTTTTCCGCCGTCCCGGATTGCGTCGATAAACAACTCGCCGCCATATCGATCTCATATCTCCGTCAGGCAAAACTCAAAGATGTGCTGACGCTTTATCTTGCCGAGGCAAACGGGACGTACTTCGTCAAAAGCGAGCTGCCCGACGGCACGCTCAATTCTACGGCGGCCATAAAAGTAAGATGAATATGAAAACGGAAACAGCGAAAATGACTGTTTTTCGCGGCGGCGAAAAGACGGTGTACGAAGTGAAAAAAGGCGGGACCGTGCTGTCCGCGCTCAGGGAGGCGGAGATCGGAGTCTACGCTCCGTGCGGCGGAGCGGGAACGTGCGGAAAATGCAAAATTACGGCATCCGGCGCGCTTTCCGAGGCGGAAGCGGCGGAGTGTGCCCGCTTGACAAAAGCCGAACTGGACGGCGGAACGCGTCTTGCGTGCCGCGCGACGGTGCTCGGCGATCTTTCGGTTTATATCGACGACGCCGAAATGAACATTAAGACCGACGGTATATCGCCGCGCTTTGCGCAATATGAAAACGACCGCGCCGCCGGGCTCGGAGTCGCCGTCGATATCGGCACGACGACAGTCGCCGTTTATGTGTGCGACACGGCGAGCGGCGACGTGCTTATGACGTCGTCGTTTAAAAATCCGCAGTCGGTTTACGGCGCGGACGTCATATCGAGAATTGACCGGATCATATCGTCAAAGGCGGCCCTCGCAAAACAAAAAGAAATGCTTATAAACGCTGTAAATTCAGCAATAGCGGGGATATGTGATAAATTATACAAAAGTATAAAAGACATCAAAACGTGCGTCATCTGCGGCAACACGGTGATGCAGAGCATCGCGTGCGGCATAGATCCGGCGCCGATCGCGCGCGCGCCGTTCACCGCCCCGACGCTTTTTGCAAACGCGTATTACAACGCCGAAACACTCGGATTGAATATATCCGACGGCGCAAAGTGTCTGCTCGCGCCGTGCGTCGCCTCATACCTCGGCGGAGACATAGTCTGCGGCGCCGTCGCCTCGGGACTCGATCGCTCCGACGGCGCGACAGTTTTTATCGACGTCGGAACGAACGGCGAAATAGGACTTTTTTCAAACGGCAAACTTTACTTCTGCTCGGCGGCGGCAGGGCCGGCTTTTTCAGGTTGACTTTCGCGGCGGCTTCCTTCTCCGCC
>CAJONA010000092.1 GCA_905235755.1 uncultured Clostridia bacterium | reverse complement strand
CCAGTAGCGCTGGCGGTTGAACGCCCAGTCCTTCATTTTGTACTGAACGCCCGCCTCGCCGATGCCGTTTTCTTCAAGGTACGATATCATTTTGGAAATGGATTCCTCTTTTGTCGTCAGCCCGTTGAGGAAGCCCGAATTTATCATCTCGCCGCTCTCTGTATACGCTTCTTTTTCTATATCGCCGCCCCTTATGACCTGAATTATGTCGATGCCGAACGTCTTGGCAAACTCCCAGTCGCGCTGATCGTGCGCGGGAACTGCCATGATAGCGCCCGTGCCGTATCCCATCATAACGTAATCGGCTATGTAGATCGGGATTTTTTTATGACTCACGGGATTTATCGCCGATATGCCGTCGAGTTTTACACCGGTCTTCGTTTTGACGAGCTGCGTGCGCTCAAATTCGGTCTTTTTCGCGCAAATCGCCTTATATGCCTCGACCTCGTCGATGTTTTTGATCTTATCTGCATATTTTTTGATCATCGGATGCTCGGGTGCCATTACCATAAACGTCACGCCGAAAAGCGTGTCGGGACGCGTCGTGTATATTTTGAGTTTTTCATCGACGCCGTCTATGTCGAAATTGACGAACGCACCGGTCGATTTCCCTATCCAGTTGATCTGCTGCTGTTTGATATTCGGCAGATAATCGACGTCCGCCAGCCCGTCGAGCAGCCTGTCGGCGTATTTCGTTATGCGAAGGTACCACACGTCCTTTGATTTTTGTATAACGTCGCTGTGGCATATATCGCATTTTCCGCCCTGCGAATCCTCGTTGGAAAGCACGACCTTACACGACGGGCAGTAGTTTACGAGCGCCGTGTCTCTGAACGCAAGTCCGTTGTCGAACATTTTTCTGAATATCCACTGCGTCCACTTGTAGTATTTTTCATCGGTGGTGTCGATAACTCTGTCCCAGTCGAAAGAAAAACCGACGCGGCGGAGCTGTTCCGTGAAATGCTCGATATTCTTGTCCGTTATGATGCGCGGATGGATATGGTTTTTGATAGCGTAGTTTTCGGTAGGCAGGCCGAATGCGTCAAATCCTATCGGGAAAAGGACGTTGTACCCCTCCATACGGCGCTTTCGCGCGATAACTTCAAGCCCCGAATACGCTTTTATATGTCCGACGTGCATCCCCGATCCCGACGGATACGGAAACTCGACGAGCGAATAAAATTTCTTCTTCGTCGAAGCGTCGTCCGCGGCGAACACCTTCTTATCGTCCCAAACCTTTTGCCATTTTTTCTCGATGGATTTAAAATCGTAAGTCATTGTGAAAATGCCCTTTCCTTTACTTTTCCGTAATTTGAACGGGGATATCCTCAGCGTCTCCCCATACTTTTTCAAGTTTATAAAAATCTCTTTGCTCGCGGTGGAATATGTGGACTATAACGTGCAGATAGTCCATAGCTATCCACGTGCTTCCGTCATATCCCTCGACGTGCGCGGGAAAAAGCCCCATCTCGCCGAGTTTGAATTCTATCTCGCCCTCGAGAGCTTTGACTTGCGTCGTCGAGTTCGCCGTGCAGATAACGAAATAATCCGTTATAACGGTTTTGTCGTTCACGCGAAGCAGCTTGATGTCCGACGCGTTTTTGTCGTCAAGGATCTTCACTATCGCGTCTGCGATCTCTCTCGGCTCGGCGCCGACCAAAGTCTTTTCAGCATTTTCCGTCATTTTCTTTTCCTCCTTTTATTTTAAATCAGAATTATAATATGCGTATGCTTCGGCGTTCGAGCTGTCGGCAAACAGTTCCTTTTCGTCGAATTCGTATATCGAAATATCCCGGCGGTAAACGTTGACGCATTCATTGATGTCTTCGAGCGCCGCCGCCTTGTTAAGATAGTAATATGCCGACCAATGCCCGCTTGCCGCGTCCCATACCGAGCTTCCCGTCACGGTCTTGATGTTTATATTTGACATTTTTATCCTATATGCCGCCGTCGCGTATTTGATCGCGTCGCCGAGCCCGACCGACGATACGGTCTTGTCCAGCATCTCGCTGATTATCGTGATGACAGACGAAAGATTCAGGTTTTCCTTGACCTGCTGCGCCATCGCCAAAAGAAATTCCGCGCGCATATTCACCCTGCCGATGTCGGCGGACGCGTATCCGCGGAAGCGCACGAGCTGCTCCGCCTTGTCGCCGTCGAGAAGCTGATATCCCGCTTTCAGATCTATATACAGATCCTGATACGGATCCTCGTAAAACATATCCTCCGGCACGTCGAACCAGACGCCTCCGACGGCGTCGACGACTGATCTGAATATCGAGATGTCGACAAGGCAATAATCGTCTATCTCGGTGCAGAATGCGCTTTCAAGGACGGCGGAAAGCTTCTCCATTCCTCTTTTCTGCGCGTTTGATACGGAAAGATTGTTGTTTCTCGCCTTGTTATATTCGGCGGCGAATATGGCATTGACGCGCATCACGCTTGTATATCCCGTTACATCGGTGCTGACGTAAGTGTCACGCGGTATTTGAAGAATATTTATCGCATTTTTCGCGGTGTCAAGGCTCGCAAGCATGAGCACGTCGGTGTTGTTCGATACCTTGTCAAGTCCCGCTATAATAAATGTGTAGTATCCTTTTTTTCTTCCGTCGTCTAAAGGCACGTCTTTCGACGTCGGAACGGCGTTCTTCCCTGCGAACAAAAATCCCAAAATCGTTATAACAGAAACAAAAACAAGTATAAGCGCTACAAGCGTCAGTACAAAATCCGTATTTAAAGCTTTGTTTTTTTCCAAAATTTACTCCTCTGAACGCCTTTGCATATCGGCAAGCGTTTTGGACGTGCGTTTGTCGATATACGAATTTTTGTTTGTAAGATGCTCTATCGTCATTCGGCTTATCGTCACAACGGCTCTCTCCAAAACTTTTATGCGGGCGTTTTTATCGTTTTTGTTTATGTTTTCACATTCTTTGCGGATATATTCCCTTGCCCTGACACAATTTTCATATTTTCTGCCGGGCTCCGTAAAATCGGCGATGTAAAGTATCATATCGCACTCGCTCATATTCTCGCCGCCCGTCGTGTGCTTTGACACGGCGGAAAGTATCCTTTCGTCGCACAGCTCCGGCACGTCGCCGTAATGTTCTTCGATATACGGCGCGCATGTGTCCTGATGAAGCGTCGGCGAGTCGGAATATTTGATCCCGTGCCTTTTGCACAGCGCTTCCGCGTCGTCGCGCGGCATATTTTTTGTGACGTCGTGAAGAAGAGCCGCACATTCGAGCGCGAAGCGGTCGTCGTCGCCAAGTCCGACGAAATCGGCATAATATCCGCATTCGTCTACCACTCCGAGCGTATGATCGTATCGCTTTTTATCCTCTGTCTCCGACACGTCTTTTTTTAATAACTCTATTATATTTACCTGTCTGTCAGTCAAGGTAAAACCCCTTCTTTTTGATATAGTCGTATTCGGCTTTCGGCAGATATGCCGAGACATCCTCGCCGTTTTTTATCATTCGACGTATCTCGCTCGACGATACATCAGTCGGCGGCAGATCGAGTTTTATTATCTTTGCGCCATAGGCGCGTTCAAAATATTCGATCTTTTCTTCCGCCGCTTTGACGGCGTCGTCGGGATGCTCGTATCTTTGCGCCCAGACGACCGTGGCAAGCGAAAATATATCTTTGTATCTGCGCCAGCTTTCAAAGCTCGCTATCATATCGGTGCCGCACAGCATATATATGTCGCCGTATCCTTGCTTTTTCAGCTGTTCGAGAGTATCGACGGTATAGCTTTTATCGGCGCGGCGCATCTCGATGTCGGAGACCTCCGTCGTCTCACCGCCAAACGCGAGCTGACACAGTATGAGCCGCTCGTTTGCCGGCAATATGCCGAGAGCGGCTTTATGCGGCGGTATATTTGCGGGAATGATCATCAGTTTATCGAGGCGGAGCTGCTCTTTGAACGTTTCCGCGGCGCGCAGATGACCGATGTGTACGGGCGAAAAAGTGCCGCCGTATATGCCGAGTTTCATATCGTTTTTACCGTCAGGCTGAGGCTCGGTCTTTTTTTCGATTCGCGGTAAAGCACAAATTTGTTGCCTATCACGCATACGACCTCGGCGCCGAGCGCCGCCGCCATTTCTTCCGCCGCCTCACGCGGACCGTATTCGCTGTTGTCGAGCGTCGTTATCTTCACAAGCTCGTGCGCTTCGAGCGCGTCGCCGACGGACG
Source organism: uncultured Clostridia bacterium (assembly GCA_905235755.1). Classification (GTDB taxonomy): domain Bacteria; phylum Bacillota; class Clostridia; order Oscillospirales; family CAG-272; genus RGIG6816. The sequence goes on along the minus strand of CAJONA010000092.1, from coordinate 1,081 downwards.
CTGTCATTTTTTCGCCGACGCCGCCCTTGCCGACCTGAAATACCGTATCGTACTTCGACGCGACGCCGCGAAGATATGCTCTTTGTTTCGATGTCATATTAAATAAGCTCCCCGTGTAATTTTTCCGCAAAAGCCGCCATGGCGCGCGCACGGTGACTTATCGAGTTTTTCTCATTCTCGTTCATTTCGGCGAATGTCTTTTTCATCGGCTCATAGAAGAAGAGCGGATCGTACCCGAAGCCGCCGTCGCCGCGGCGTTCAAGCAATATCGTTCCACTGCATTCTCCGTAGGAAGTCAGCGTTTTTCCGTCGGGAAAAGCGCACGCTATCACCGACACGAATTTCGCGCCGCGACGTTCAGCCGGAACGTCTTTGAGGTTAAAAAGAAGCTTGTCGTTGTTCTTCTCGTCGTTACACGGCTCTCCCGCATATCTCGCCGAGTAAACGCCCGGATCGCCGCCGAGCGCGTCGACCATAAGTCCGGAATCGTCGGCGACGGCAACGTGTCCGAGCGACGCTATCGTCCTCGCCTTTATCAGCGCGTTTTCCTCAAAAGTCGCGCCGTTTTCCTCGATCTCTCCGAAAAATCCGATGTCGGCAAGCGAAAGCAGCTTCACGTCGGGAAAATAGCGCGATATGAAAGTATTCAGTTCGGCTATCTTATGTCTGTTGTTCGAAGCGACCACGATCTCACTGATCTTCATCATTTTATTCAAACAGCGCCTTGACAAATTCGTCGGGGTCGAACGTTTCGAGGTCGTCGATCTTCTCGCCCACGCCGATGAATTTGACAGGTATGTCCAGCTCCTTTTTTATAGAAATTACGATGCCGCCCTTTGCCGTTCCGTCGAGCTTCGTCAGCACGAGCCCCGTGATCGGCGCGGCGTTTTTGAATTCTTTTGCCTGAATTATCGCGTTCTGCCCCGTCGTCGAATCGAGCACGAGGAGCGTCTCGCGTATACAGCCGTCAAGCTCGCGGTCGATGACGCGGTTGATCTTTTCAAGCTCGTTCATCAAATTCTTCTTGTTGTGAAGCCTGCCCGCAGTGTCGATTATGAGCACGTCCGCGCCGCGTTTTTTC
>CAJONA010000091.1 GCA_905235755.1 uncultured Clostridia bacterium | reverse complement strand
CGGAGCAAAATTTAGAAACCAAAGGAGCGGTGCGACGACGTTTCAGGCGAGGGCAAACGGCAGTATATTTACGGTTTTGTCTGCACTCATTAAGCGCTCAAGCGGCACGCTTGTCTGCTTCTTTTAGTCCTTTTCTTTCAGACAAAGAAAAGGACATAGAGCCTTTCGCGCTTTCGCGCGGAAGAAAAAGCAGCGCGGCGCGAAATCGCCCGACGCAACAAAAAATCGCCCTTTCGGGCGATTTTTACGTCATTTTTTCCTGCTTTATTTTTTTGTCTATGACGTGCCGCGAGGCAAGCTCGTCGATCACATCCTGCTCGGAGATATCCATTTCTATCATCAGCACCATTATGTGATATATCAGGTCGGCTATCTCGTAGACGGTCTCTTTTTTGTCGCCGCCCTTGCCCGCCACGACGACCTCCGTCGTCTCTTCGCCGACTTTTTTGAGTATCTTGTCGATACCCTTGTCAAAGAGATACGACGTGTACGAGCCGTCCTTCGGCGACGTCTTTCTTCCTTTTATCAGCTCGATGAGCCCGTCAAGTGAGAAATCGTTGAAATCTTCTTTTAAATACACCTCGTCGTTGAAGCACGAATCCGTGCCGAGATGACAAGCCGGCCCGTCCTTTTTAACGATGACGACGAGCGCGTCGCGGTCGCAGTCGGCGATTATTTTGCAGACGTGCTGAACATTGCCGCTCTCCTCGCCCTTGCGCCACAGTTTTTGACGCGAGCGCGAATAAAAGCACGTGCGCCCTTCGTCGAGCGTGATCTTCAAACTTTCCTCGTTCATATACGCGAGAGTCAGCACTTTTTTTGTGTAAAAATCCACCACTATCGCGGGAATGAGCCCGTTTTTATCGAATTTTATTTCGGATATGTCTATCATAATTCCTCCTCAAAGCCTGACGTGAACGCCGCTTTCAGCGAGCGTTTTTTTCAGTTCGGTTATATCTATCTCGCCGAAATGGAACACCGACGCGGCGAGCCCCGCCGATATGTCGGGGACTTTTTTGAACAGCTCGATAAAATCATCCGTCTTTCCCGCGCCGCCCGACGCTATCACGGGGACGGATACAGCCGAGCATACGGCGGCGAGCAGCGGGATGTCGAATCCGCGCTTGACGCCGTCGGTGTCTATGCTGTTTACGACTATCTCACCGGCGCCGCGCAGGACGCCTTCCTTTATCCATTCTATCGCGTCGATTCCCGTGTTCACCCTGCCGCCGTGCGAGAATACGGTGTATCTTCCGTCGACGAGCGAAATATCCGCCGACAGCACGACGCATTGACTTCCGTAGCGCTTCGCCGCCTTGTCGATTATATCGGGATCTCTTATCGCGCCGGAGTTTACGCTCACTTTGTCGGCGCCGGCACTGAGCACGCGCTCAAAATCGTCGAGCGACGATATGCCGCCGCCGACGGTCATGGGTATAAAGACTTTTTTCGCCGTTTCTTTAAGTATTTCCGTAAAAATGCTTCTGCCCTCGACAGACGCCGTTATGTCGTAAAACACGAGCTCGTCCGCGCCGCTTCGGCTGTATCTGTCGGCGAGAAGGACAGGCGACGAAACGTCGGCGGTGTCTTTGAAATTGACGCCTTTAACGACTCTGCCGTTTTTGACGTCGAGGCATGGTATTATTCTTTTCGTTATCATATTTTCTCCGTCATTATCGCGTCGGAAAGCGTCATCTTTCCGCTGTACAGCGCCTTGCCGAGTATCGCGCCGTATATCTTCATCTGTGCGAGCGTTTTGAGCTCGTCGACGTCCGTTATGCCGCCCGACGCGATGATGTTCATCTTGAACTTTTCTTTTAGCGAGCCGTATAGGTCGATATTCGTTCCCTCACACGCTCCGTCGCGCGAAACGTCGGTGCAGATGACGGTTTTGACGCCGATCTGCTCTATGTGCGACATAAAATCGTATACGTCGCCTCGAGCGAGCTTCGTCCAGCCGTGCGTTGCGACGTGTCCGTTCTTGATATCAATGCCGACGGCTATGCCTTCGCCGTACTTTTTGACCATATCTGTCAAAAACGCGTCGTTTTCGACGGCAACAGTGCCGAGGATGACTCTTGCCGCGCCGAGCGACAGATATTTGTATATCTTGCTCTCGTCGCGTATTCCGCCGCCGACTTCGACCTTCATATCTTTTACGGCGATGAGCTTTTTTATCGTGTCGTAATTATCTGTGTCGCCGCTCAGTGCGCCGTCGAGGTCGACAACGTGCATATTTTTCGCGCCGCACGCGGCAAAACCGTTTGCCACTGACAGCGGATCGTCGGAATATACCGTCATATTGTCGTATTCGCCGCGGAGCAGGCGCACCGCGTTGCCGCCGCGAATATCTATTGCGGGAAGTATTATCATATATTCACCCCTTGATCTCGCAAAACGCGCGCAGGATATTCAGCCCGACGTCGCCGCTCTTTTCGGGGTGGAACTGCACGCCGTACACGTTGCCGCTCTGAACGGCGGCTGTCAGCGGCGCGCCGTATTCCGTCGTTGCGATGACGTTTTCGCCGCAGTCCGCGCAATAGTACGAATGCACGAAATAGACAAAATCGCCGTTTTTTATGTATTTGAAGAGCGCGTTTTCCGAAAAAGTCAGCGCGTTCCAGCCGATGTGCGGTATCTTGTAATCATTCGGAATGACGTCCGATATCGGTCGCACGCTGCCGCCGATGAGAGAAAGCCCGTCGTGCTCGCCGAACTCGTAGCTCTTTTCGAGCAAAAGCTGCATACCGAGGCATATCCCGAGTATCGGTTTGCCGTTTTTCGCCGCGTCGAGCAGCGCCTCCGTCATGCCCGAATTTCTGAGTTTGTCGCGCGCGTCGCAAAATGCGCCGACGCCCGGGAGTATTACGGAAGAAGCGTTTAAAATATCGTCGGCGCTTTTGGCAAAAGACGAGTTTATGCCGAGTTTGCTCAGCGACGATGCGACGGAAAACAAATTTCCGACGCCGTAATCAACGATAGTTACCATATTGTATCAGATGATCCCTTTTGACGAGGGGATCGCGTCAACGCCTGTCTTTTCGGTCGCTTTTTTAAGCGCGCGCGCGAACGCCTTGAAAGCCGCCTCGATCTTGTGGTGAGTGTTTTCGCCCGCAAGCGCACTAAGATGGAGCGTTACGCCGGAGTGATGCACGAACGCGGTGAAAAATTCCTTCACGAGTTCCGTGTCCATGTCGCCTATTTTCTCCGTGAGAGCGCCGAGGTCGAAAGCAAGCACGCTGCGTCCCGAAACGTCGATCGCGCAAAGCGCAAGCGATTCGTCCATAGGAATGACGGCTTCTCCGTAACGTGCTATTCCGCGGCAGTCGCCGACGGCTTTTTTAAACGCGTCGCCGAGGCATATGCCTATATCCTCGATCGAGTGATGAAAATCGACGTCCTTGTCGCCGACGCATTTTACGGAAAGGTCAAATCCGCCGTGGCAGCAAAAGAGGGTAAGCATATGATCCATAAATCCGCAGCCCGTGTCGATATTCGCCTTTGACGAGCCGTAAAGATCGAACGAGAGGGTGATGTCGGTTTCCTTTGTCTTTCTTGAAATAGTTACGTTAGCCATTGTTTGCCTCCTTTAAAATTTCATCTGTTTTGGCGAGCAAAACGTCGGTCTGCTCGCGCGTGCCTATCGTTATGCGAACGAAATCCTTTATTCTGTCGGCGCTGAAATGACGCACCAGCACGCCGCGCCGTTTGAGTTCGAGATACAGCTTCTCCCCGGGGACGGCGGCGCTCCTTGCGAAAACGAAGTTCGTTTTTGAGTCGAGAACGTAAAACCCCCGACGGCGAAGCTCTTCCGTCGTGTATATTCTGTTTTCGACGATCTTTGACGTCGTCATTAAAAAATATGCCTCGTCCTCAATGCTTGCCTTGCCTATTTTCAGCGTAAGGCGGTTGATGTTGTAGGGATTGAGTGAATATTTGATTTTATTCATATCGTCGATGACGCCGCTCGACGCTATGGCAAAGCCGAGCCGCGCGCCTGCGAGCGAACGCGATTTCGAATACGTCTGCACGACGACGAGATTATCGTATTTTTTCGTCAGCGGCACGGCGCTTTCCGCGCCGAAATCGACGTACGCCTCGTCGATGACGACGATGTTATCGGGATTTGTCTTTACTATCCGTTCGACTTCGTCCGCCGTCAGGGCAAGCCCTGTCGGCGCGTTCGGGTTTGCAATTACGACAGTCGCGCCGGCATTCTCGTAATCGGCGACGTTTATTTTAAAATCGCTCCCGAGCGGTATCTCTTTATATTCGGCGCCGACAAGTTCGGCGAATACTTTGTAAAAGCCGTAGCTTATGTCGGGAAACACGCACTTTTCGCCGGCGCAGAACGCGAAAAACGCAAACGCGAGTATCTCGTCCGAGCCGTTGCCGAGCAGGACGTTTTCCCTTTTAACGTCAAAGCGTTTTGCTATCGCGTCGCGCAGATCTTTTCCCTCGGGATCGGGGTAGAGCTTCAGATTTTCGGCTTCGCCGCCGCCGAGTATCTCCGCCGCTTTCGGCGACGGTGGAAACGGAGATTCGTTTGTGTTCAGTTTGACGTAGTCGAGGTCGCGCGGCTGTTCGCCCGGAACGTATGCTTCAATGGACGAGTACCGTTTTACCATATAACTTTTCATTTCTTTTCCTCTTCAAATCTTATCGTGACGCTCTTTGCGTGCGCTTCAAGTCCCTCGCTCTTTGCGAAAATGTCTATCTTGTCGCAAACCGCGGCGAGCGCGTCCTCGGTGTAATAAATAAACGAAGATTTTTTCACAAAATCGTCGACGGAAAGCGGGCTTGAGAAGCGCGCCGTTCCCGACGTCGGGAGCGTGTTGTTCGGGCCTGCGAAGTAATCTCCGAGCGCCTCGGGGCAGTATCTGCCGAGGAAAACGGAGCCTGCGTTCTTGACTTTTGAAAGCAGCGCGAACGGGTCGTCGACGCACAGTTCCAGATGCTCCGGTGCGATGACGTTCGCCGTGTCGATCACGTCGTCGATAGAATCGCAAACGATTATCTTGCTCGCTCCGTCGACAGACGAACGCGCTATGTCGGCGCGCGGCAGGAGCGGTATCTGACGTTCGAGTTCGTCGGAGACTTCATGCGCGAGCTTCTCGCTGTCGGTGACGAGCACGGCGACTGCCATTTTGTCGTGTTCCGCCTGCGAGAGCATATCCGCCGCGACAAAACGCGGGTTTGAATTTTTATCCGCGATTATGAGTATCTCGCTCGGGCCGGCGATCATATCTATTCCGACCGTGCCGTAGACTTGTCTTTTTGCCTCCGCGAC
>CAJONA010000090.1 GCA_905235755.1 uncultured Clostridia bacterium | reverse complement strand
TCTCTGTCATTTTTGTCAGCTACCGTTACCGTAAATTCTCCGACGCATTTAGTATCGCTTAAAATGCGCATATTATAGTTGTACTTGTTTTCAAGCTCTATTTTTTCAGACGTTACTTTTTTGTTTGTCGCACTTATTTCTTTTACCGTGAAATGCTTCAGAGTTGTTCTGTCCATATTTTTACTTCCTTATATTATTATACAAAATTTTATTTCATCATTTTCAGCTTTTTCAATAGACCATATATTTTATCGCCACACGGGAGCAATAGTATATCGCTTTTTTCAACGCCTTTTGTTATAAAAAGCAATAATATATAAATAATTATTGATAATATGATCGCGATCACGACCGAAAGCTTTATCGATGAAGTACGATTATACAAAATATAATATGAAACAGCCGCGAAAACAGCCATAATTACCGCCGAAATCAGCGTTTTTGAGATGATTTTGCCGATTTTTATGTCATTGTAGACATATTTTACGACGAAATAGAAATTTATCGCCGCCATAACGAAATATCCCACAACCGAGCTTATCGGAGCACCTATCATACCGAAATTCGACACAAGGATTATATTGAGCACCAGCTTTGTCAAAGCGCCGAAAAACGCTGAAATGACGGGCTTTTTTTGCAATTTATGCGATTGAAGTATCGACGATGTGACCGTTAGCATGGCCATGAATATTATGCCTATCGAAAGTATCGAAAGATAAGGCGCCGTAGTGCTTATCGCCGCCGACACTTCCCCGTTGCCGAACAGCAAATATATAATCGGAAGCGCCAAGACGCCCATACCGAGCGCGCTCGGTATCGCTATCATTGCGGCGAGTTTCAGCGCCGACGACATTATGGATTTTGTGCGCTCTGTGTTATTCGCCGATATTGCGGAAGTCAGCGTCGGCGTCAGAGCCGCAGATATCGGCAAAATAAACGCTTGCGGAAGCCTGAACAGCGTCACGGCGAGCGTCGTATAATCTCCGTACTGCGCCATGGCGTCGGGAGATCTCAGACAGTTCATTATAGTGAACGTATCGATATTCGACATGAGCCCGAGCGCCATAGAGCTGAGCGTTATCGGCACGGCTATTGAAAAAAGCGTTTTCAGCAGTTTTGAATATCCCGCGCTCTCATTGCTTATTTCGACATTATAATGCGGCTTGTTTGTTATTTTTACGACTGTCAGAAATCCTAACCCGAGCAGATGTCCCGCCGTAACGCCCGCTATCGCGTAAGCCGCGCAAACCTCGACGGAATAGCCCATCGACGACGCGTATATCGCCAAAATAACGCCGAGCGAGCATTTGCCGAGAGCGTCCAAAAACTCCGAAACAGCTGTCGGAATCATATTTTTATGTCCTTGAAAGTAACCTTTTATCGAGCTTGAGATACAAATTATAAGCAAAATGGGCGCTATCGCTTTGATGCAAAGCGATGAATTGTTTTCGCGATCTATCAAATTTGCGATAATATCAGAGCCGAAGAACATTATCGAGCTTCCGATGACGCCGAGGGCGAAGAAAACGCCGAGCGCCGTGCGGAATATTTTTTTTACCTCTTCGGATCGTCCGAGCGCGCCGCTGCTCGATATCATTATAGATACGGCTATTGGGAAACCGGTCAAAGAAATAGTATAAAATGTGCTGAAAATGCTGTATGCCGCATTAAAATAGCCCATTCCGACGCTTCCGAGAGTGTTGAAAAGCGGAATTTTGAACAAAACGCCGAGTATCTTTTCAAAAAGGCTTGCGAGCATCAAAATGACAACGCCTGCCATCATGCGCGGCTCTTTTTTTTGTAACTCCGACATGACAATTCCCTCCCGCATCAGCAAATTTTTAATAAAAGCCGCCCGATTATTTCCCTATAAATTCGCGGAACATAGAGTCCGCAGGCACGAGCGACGACGGTATATCCGGCAAAGGCGCAAACTTTTCTTCGATCTTCTTTTGCAACTCGATCTCCGACGGTGTATTATACGGGATCTTGTTCAAAAGGAAGTCTTTTATAACGAAAAGCTCATATTCAAAGAAAGTATTTATAAAATAATCCGTGCTTTTATAGTACGGTAAAATGTTTTTATTTTCGTTTATAACGACATTATCCCAAAGTTTGAGCGTGCTCTCCGCGTCGGAGCCTCTGAATTTGAAGTCGCGCACGAGCCTGCGATAAAATCTTATCTCGGCTGCTTTGAAGACAGTGCCGTTTATTGATACATCGTCCGAAAATCCGAGAAACAGCGTTTTTGTGATGCTCGTTGGGAAAACCGAGACCACTTGCGGATACAGCGCCTGAATACCTTCAAAGACAATTATATCGTCTTTTTTCGGTATATATGACTTATACCCGATCCTTTTTCCGCTTTTAAAATCAAAAAGCGGAAGTTTTGTCTCCTTGAACGCCGAAATATCGGCGATACACCTATAAAAGCAGTTCATATCGAGTGCTTTTGCGGATTCCATATCGAGATCAAAATTTTTTATTACATCTTTGTTTAAAAAGAAATCGTCTATCGATATTATCTTTTCCGAATATCCGAGCGACGACAGATTTTCGGAGAGTATATTCGCCGTCGTCGTTTTTCCCGAGCACGTAGCGCCTGAAACGAGCAAAAACGTCGGCTTTTCCGCGGCGATCCTCTCCGATATGTATGATATACCGCTTTTATATCTGTTCTCGGCATCATTTACAAACAGTTCTTTTTCAGAGTCACTTTTTGGGAAATTATTAATTTCTATCATAAGTTCCTCCTGATAAGATCACCAGATTTTGTCGTAAAATTCCGTGATCTTGCGTTCCTTTTCGGCTGTTCTTGTTTTTCTGTCCTCCGACAGATATTCATACGGATATTTGTATTCAAAAATGCGCTCTATATGCTCGTTATCGCGCGAAACGAGCTTCGTGACGGCGCTTGCGCCGATTGCGAAGACGGAATGTATCTCCTCCATCATATAGATGTTGTACAGTCCTTCGGCGCCCGGCAATGCGTAGCCGACGTTTTCGAGGTTGTCGACCGTGTTTTTTTGTCTGTACATATAATACGGCGCGTAGCCTGCGCTTTTTGAAGCTGAGCGCGCGTAATCGACGCATTTTGCTGTATCAGCGCCTGTTTTCATGCTTTTTGCGTTTTGAGCAAGATCCGCCGCGCTCTTGATGCAGAGCGTGTGGACGGTGAGATCGTCCGGGCGAAGCGATATTATGCGGTCGACAGTGTCGGAAAAGCTCTCATAGCTTTCTCCCGGAAGCCCGGCGATGAGGTCTGTGTTTATAAACTTTATCCCGGCTTTTCTTGCCGCTTCAAAAGCCGCAAAATACTGCTCTGCCGTGTGATGACGGCCGATCGCGCGAAGAATGTCGTCATTGAGCGTTTGTGTGTTGATGCTAACGCGCGTGACTCCGCTCTCATATAAGATCTTCAATTTTTCGTCGTTCACAGTGTCCGGTCTGCCCGCCTCGACGGTGAACTCTTCGAGCGCATTCACGTCAACGCACGACAGGACGGCGTCGAGTAAAATTTTGAGCTGACGCTCATCGAGCGTCGTCGGCGTGCCGCCGCCGATGTAGACGGTCGATACGGTGAGCCCGAGGCGATATATCATATTGAAACATTCAGATATATCAATAACAAGTCTTTCGAGATAGTCGTCGAGAAGCGTCAGCAGCTTTTTCGATGAGACAGACACAAACGAGCAATAACTGCATCGCGTCGGGCAAAACGGTATCGAGATATACACGCTGCACGAACGCTCTGGCACTTTTTTTATGATTTTCTTTTCTATCGCGGCTATATCGGTCACGAGCGACGCTTTTTTCGAGGAAACGAGCAGTTCCTTATGCAAGCTTTCTCGCACCTGCGTCTTGTTTTTGCCTTCAATAAGCTGTTTTAATGCTATTTTTGACGGGCGCACGCCCGTGAGTATTCCCCACTCCGGCTTTATTCCGGTCAATGCCTTCCCTGCCGCGAAAAACGCTTTACCTATGGCGGTCCTGCGCGCATCTGATATGATGCCGTCTGCATTTATCGGCTCGTCATGAGAGCAAGTTACGCTTTTGCCGCCGCGCGACAGCGTCACTTCGGCGTGTGCAAAGCCGTCGATTTCGGTCAAAGTTACGTCGGCAGACGGCGCTTCGGGCGGCTCTGCTTCCTTTTTTGAAAATCGCTCATTCGGGAAAAAAAGCAGACAAAGCGTTTGAACGTAGTATTCATTGATGTTTTCGCTGACGGTAAGTCTCATTTACTTTTCCCCTTGTTTTTCAACACGTCGCTTTCCATAACTATCGTGACAGGTCCGTCGCAGCACATGTCTATCATCATATCGGCGCCGAAAACACCGCACGATACGCTGCCGACGCGCTCTTTTAGTTTTTCCGTAAAATAAAGATACAATTCATTTGCTCGTTCGGGCGCTTCCGAATCAAAATAATCCGGGCGGTTTCCGTGAGCATAATTTGCGTAAAGAGTAAAATTTGAAACGACGAGCACTTCCCCGCCGACGTCATTTACACTCATATTCATCTTTCCATTTTCATCGGAAAAAATGCGCAGCTTTGATATTTTTTCCGCCAAAAGTTCGGCGTCGCCATATTCGTCTCCTTTACGCACTCCGAGCAGGATCATAAGTCCTTGCTCTGTTTTTCCTGTCAAAACGCCGTCGGAAATGACTTGCGAACGGCTCACTCTTTGAATTACAGCTTTCATATTACCTCATTTTGCGTATCCGCGAACGATGTCGTAAACGCCGACGATGGATTTCAGCCTTGACACGATACTGTGCAGATGGCTCACATTTTTGCATGCGACGGACATATTTATTATAAATTCGCCGTCGTTTTTCTTTTGTGTGAATATCTGTGTTATGGAGACGTGCATATCCGCAAGCGCCGAACTTATATCGGCGAGCATCGAAATGCGGTCCTCCGCGAATATTTGAAGGAGCGCCTCATAGCTCTCGTTTCTTTGCGCGCTTTCATTGCGGCTCCACTCGACAGACACGAGTCTGTCCTTTTTGGACTCCATATTCGAGATTATATTCGGGCAGTCGACCTTGTGGACCGAAATGCCGAATCCCTTTGTGATAAATCCGACGATGGCATCTCCCGGAAGCGGATTACAGCATTTTGCGAATTTGACGCTGCACCCCTCCTCGCCGTCGACGACGACGCCGTTGTTCTTCGAGAGCGGCGCGCCGACCGTTTGTATCTGCGACGCGTCGGTTATCGGCTCGTCGTTCTGCGGGAGCACGACTTTGTCAAATTCATCGCGCAGACGCGTCGACACCTTGCTTATC
>CAJONA010000089.1 GCA_905235755.1 uncultured Clostridia bacterium | reverse complement strand
TGAGATAGCTGTCAAGCTCGCCTTTGTTCCACTCGGCGAAGACGTCGTGCATTTCGTCCGCCGTCATGCCGAGGTAGTCTTTCATAAACTGATACGCCTCGCAGATGAGCTGCATATCGCCGTACTCGATGCCGTTATGCACCATTTTGACAAAGTGTCCGGCGCCGTTCTCGCCTACCCAGTCGCAGCACGGCGAGCCGTCCTCGACCTTGGCGCAGATGGCTTGAAGTATCGGTTTTACGCTCGGCCACGCGGCGGGAGAGCCGCCGGGCATGAGGCTCGGACCTTTGAGCGCGCCTTCTTCTCCGCCAGAGACGCCCGTACCGATGTAGAGTTTGCCCTTGCTTTCGACATATGCCGTGCGGCGCGCGGTGTCGGGGAAGTGTGAGTTGCCGCCGTCGATGATGATGTCGCCGTCGTCAAGGAGCGGGAGTAGCTTTTCTATCATGTCGTCGACAGCAGAGCCGGCTTTGATCATCATCATAACGCGGCGCGGCTTTTCAAGCGACGCGACGAGTTCTTCGAGCGAATAAGTGCCGACAATGTTCTTGCCTTTTGCGCGTCCCTCGACGAAATTTTTGACCTTTTCGGTCGTGCGGTTATATACCGAAACGGTAAAACCTTTGCTTTCCATGTTCATAACGAGGTTCTCCCCCATTACCGCAAGTCCGATAAGTCCGATGTTTGATTTTTTCATTGTGTATTCTCCTTTGGAATTATATTGTTTTCAATTTTATCTTCGTCGCCGATGTCGCCTTTAAACGCGCATACCGACAGATGAACTAACCTTGTAAGAACAAGCGACAACATAAGAGCGTATATTATCTCTTCCGGGAAGCGAATACGCCCATGTAAAAGCATGGCCGACGCACACGCGATAAGCAAGACAGCCGCGAGTATGTGGAAAATTGTCTTGTACGGCTTCTTTTCGCCTCTTTCCGAGACAGTATACATCACGTCAAAAAACAAATTTCCCTCAAAAATCAACACAAGCATCATAAGAACAAATAACATTCCGTATCCGATCACTGCAAATTTGTCCATGTCCGGATCGCCCGTTCCGGGAGAGAGAAGATCGATAACAACTGCCGCAATAAATCCCAAGACGGTAAGTGCCATAAGAGTTACGAATATTATCGAAACGATTTTTTTCCTTTTTTGCATGTTCATGGGGTTTCTCCTTTCATTGTGAAATTATTTTTGATTCTATCGATTTTGCCTACTCTTTTGACGGCAAGTTGAAAATGAAACGTAAAAATTGCAGTCCTCTTATAATAATCCAGGCGAATATTGAAAAAAGCGGCGTGTAAAATACCAACATATCCAATAAATAATTATCGATCAATAAATAATTATCGATATGAAAAATGCCAGGAATCGCACAAGACAAAATTACATCCGCAGAGTAAATCGCGCCAAACACGGCGCAAATTATGTTCAATACGCTTTTTGCTTTTGTTTTTTCCCATTTATCCGATGTAAAATAAATCAAAACGTACAAAATATCGGCTTCACAAGCAATTGTTAAAGCGGCTTCCACTATTATCAACCCAAGGTGCATATTGTTGATTATTTTTGCAATATTCAGTATCCAGAAAACAGCCGTCGCAGCGATGACGACCGACATAACAACCGATACAGCAATGGTCGCCTTTTTCGTTTTATTCATCGTGCGCTCCTTTCATTGTGAAATAATTTTTTCTCTTCTTACGCCTATATACTCGCCCTCGCAAAACTCGTCAAGCTCGGTATAGCCGGAGTCGGCGTAATATTTTGCAAGCTTCTCATTGCCCTTTTCGCTGTCGAGCCTTATTTTTGTCATTCCGCGCCTCATCGCCTCTTTCTCGGCAAATGCGAGCAGTTCCCTGCCTGCGCCGCGCGCAGTCAAATCGGTGACGAGGTGATGAACGTATATTGCCCGTTCGCCGTCCGGCCAGCGCTCGTCGCTCTCATAAAGCGCGACTGCGCCGACGATTTTCCCGTCTTGCTCGGCGATGTAAAACGAGCCGATGTTTTTTTCGTAATACTCGCGCGGGAATGCGTCGAGATATCCGTCTGTATTCCATTGACGTATGCCGACCTTGTTCATCCATTCAATGCGCTCGATAATAAGGTCGAAAATATCGCCGACGTCGCGCATCTCGGCGCGGCGGATGATCGTTTGCCCGCTCATCCCACCGTCCACAGTCCGAGCGCGGGGTTTGAAATATAGAATATTTCCTCGCCGCCGACCGTATTGAAGCCGTCGACGAGCGTTGCGGGATCGTATTTTTTCGCCGCTTCATCATACGGAACGTACCCGAAGCACGCCCCCTCGACTTCATCACGCGTAAGCTCGCGCGTGCAGTAGGTGATATTGAATCTCCCATCCGACGAGCCGTGAATAAGATGCGCCGCTACGGAAAGATTGTTCTGCAGCTCCTCTTCGGTCTTGACAAGCTCGAGCACTTTTTCACGGCCGCAATAGCCGTATTTTCTTATAAGACGGTCGTTTTCCGCGTCCTCGCCGAATTTTTTGACTCCGGGCGCGAGAATTATCAGCTCTCCGCCGTCGGCGATAGCCATTCGTGTGCGGTAAACCGCCTTGTTGCCGAGCCACGTGCTCTTGAACTCGCGCGGATCGAGGTATACGACGACCTTTTTCAGCGGAGCGCTCATATGCGTGAGATTGACGCGCTGACTTTCCGCCACCGCCATCTCGAACAGCTCGCGCTGTCTGCCTATAAACACGTCGTGAATGAACGTTTCGTCACCCTTGTTCGTCGTGACCGTAAGCACATACATCAGCGGCACATCGGAGAGAAAATTCTGCTCCGCATAGTCGAAAACGCGGCGCACGGGCGAGAAATCTTTGCCCATCACCCGCTCCATACCGTAGAACGCGCCGAGCATATGCGACGAGTTTATCATGCTCGAACCGCCGCACCCGACAAAAATATTCTTCGAGTAGTTTGCCATGCCGACCACCTCGTGCGGCACGACCTGCCCTATCGAGATGATAAGATCATACGACTTGTCGAGCAGTCTTTTGTTCACCTCGACGTCTATCTTCGTATCGACGAGCCCTTCGGACACTTCGCTGACAAATTCGCCCGGCACTTCGCCGATCTTTACGACGTCCTCGCGCCAGTTGTGAATTATCATCTTCTCAAACGGGACGTCATCGCCGAAAAACGCCGTCCATTCCGCTTTCGTCATCGGCTCGTGCGTGCCGAGCGCGGGCATTATGTCGACGTCGGCGGTGTCTTTCAGCAACGAATAGTAGATCGCCGTTATCTTCCCCGCGCCGGAATACATTCGCGTGTAGTCAGGCGGCAGAAGCAGCACCTTCCTCGGATCTTTGCCGTCAAGCGATCTTGCGATCGCCTCTTTAAGCTCGCTGTCTTTTATAAAAGTATCGCTTTTTATATACATTCTGTTCTCCGAAATATTACATAGATACATACATCCAAATTTTCCTATATACATCATACAACACAGGCATAAAAAAGTCAATGGTGAATATCAAAAAATTGTCGGTATATATTCATTTGTTCTTGCATTTTTGCGTCGTTTTCGATATACTTTATTATAGGAAAAAACGGAGGTGTTTTATGAAAGTACTTCTTATAAACGGCAGTCCTCATTCAAACGGCTGTACATATACCGCGCTGAGTGAAATGGACAAAATATTCAAGGCGGAAGGCATCGAAACGGAACTTATACAAGTCGGAAACCTCGCGGTGAGGGGTTGTCTTGCGTGCAAATACTGCTACACGCACGGCGAGTGCGCGATAAAAGACGTCGTAAACGAGGTCGCGCCGAAATTCGCCGAGTGCGACGGCATTGTCGTCGGATCGCCCGTCTACTATGCGTCGGCGAACGCGACGCTCGTGGCATTTCTCGACAGGCTCTTTTGCAGTACGCATTTTGACAAAACGATGAAAGTCGGTGCGGCTGTCGCGTCGGCGCGCAGAGGCGGCCTGACGGCAACGTTTGACGAGCTGAACAAATATTTCGCCATCAGCGGCATGCCGATAGCGTCGGGCCAATACTGGAACGGCATTCACGGCAACACCGCCGAACAGGCGGAGCAGGACGGCGAGGGCATGCAGATGATGCGCACGCTCGCACGCAATATGGCTTTTTTGATGAAGAGCATCGCGCTCGGCAAAGAAAAATTCGGAATTCCCGAAAAAGAGCCGCGCGTCAACACGAACTTCATAAGATAATATCGGAAATCGCACTTTTCACTTGATGTTTTTTGAAAAATATGGTAAAATGATAAAAAATCGTTGGAGGCAAATATGACGGAGATCTTTGAATCAGGCGAAATGTATCTTGAAGATATCCTGATCCTTAAAAACAAACTCGGCGATGTTCGCTCGATCGATATCGCAAACTTTACAGGATATTCCAAGCCGAGCGTGAGCCGTGCGCTCGGGATACTCAAGAAAAACGAATATGTCCTCGTCGATGAGAAAGGTTATATAACTCTTACGGAAAAAGGTCTGACTATCGCCGCAAAAATATATGAACGGCACAACATTCTTACAGCGTTTTTCGAGTCGATCGGCGTCGCTCACGACGTCGCCGCCGCCGACGCGTGCAAGATAGAACACGACATAAGCGATGAGACATTTGAAAAAATCAAGGAACACGCCAAAGCCGGCGGAAATAAAATATAAGGGGCACATCATTTTCCGCGGCTCATTCAATTAGACAGCGTACCGTCCGATAACACCCGTCGGGAGCTCGATATGTCCCTTTTAAAACATCTTGATTTTGACAAAGGAACATAAAAATGACCGACACGGCAAGAATTATTTTCGGTATACTCATACCGTTTTTCGGCACGGCCGTCGGAGCGGCGACGGTGTTTTTTCTGAAAAAACAAATAAGCCCCGCGGTGCAAAGAGCGCTGATGGGATTTGCATCGGGCGTTATGATCGCGGCGTCGATATGGTCGCTGATAATACCGTCGATAGAAATGTCGGAGGACGCCGTTTTAAGCTGGCTTCCCGCCGCGGTGGGATTTGTCCTCGGAACGGTGGGGCTTCTCCTGCTCGACAGGCTCGTCGCGCGAATATGCGCGAGAAAAGACGTCTTCGCGGAAAAACGCTCGCCGCGCGAACGCACATTGATAATGGTATTGGCAATAACGCTCCACAACATACCCGAGGGAATGGCCGTCGGCGTTGTGTTCGCAAGCGTCATTTCGGGCGGCAACGCCGCTACGATAGCGAGCGCGATGGCGTTTTCCATAGGCATAGCGATACAGAATGTCCCTGAGGGCTCGATCATCTCGATGCCGCTCC
>CAJONA010000088.1 GCA_905235755.1 uncultured Clostridia bacterium | reverse complement strand
GATATGACGACGCGGGACAACTGACCGAGAAGATACGCCGCAAGCCGTATTCCGTTGTGCTGTTCGACGAGATAGAGAAGGCGCACCCCGACGTGCTGAATATTTTGCTTCAAATACTCGACGATGGCAGGATAACCGATTCGCACGGCAAAGTCGTCAAATTTGAGGATGCGATAATCGTCATGACGACGAACGCCGGCTCATCGACGGGAATGAACACACCCGGATTTGGCGAGAGCGAGCAGCTTATTTCCCAACAGAGAACGGAAAAGGCGCTGGCTGAATTCCTGCGCCCCGAGTTCATAAACAGAGTTGACGAGATAATCACGTTCCGCGCTCTCGATATGAACGATTTCGTCAGGATCGCCGATATAATGCTCGGCGATATGAAAAAGACGCTCGCAGAGCGCGAGATCGCGTTCTCATGGACGGCTTCGGCGGCAAAATTCATCGCCGAAAAGTCGTTCTCGACCAAATACGGCGCGCGCAATATGCGCCGCTTCATCAGCCGCAACGTCGAGGACGCGGCGGCGGAGAAGATAATCTCGGCGGGCGAGCGCGGCGTAAAGATGATAAGCGTCGACACAGACGAAAACGGACTGAAAATAATAGCGATATGAAAAAATCGGAAGGCATTGCCTTCCGATTTTTAACTTTCCGCGATTTTTTTCGCTCTTTCGACTTTTTTCGAAAAAATATAAAAATAAAACAAAAAACTCCCGCGAGGAGTTTTTTGATTTATATCGTCAATAATAGAAAACGCCTGTGTATGTAGTTGTTCCGCTTGTGATCGTATAGTAGTAATAATCAGCGGACGGCCTTGTTGCAGAATCTATATTTGTCGAATCGCCAGCCGCGTATCTTTCTTCAAGCGTTCTGTACTCTCCGTTTTCATTGATTTTGGTATACATTGAGAAATATGCTTTTCCTGCCGAGTCGCTTCTTGTGTGATTGTATACGACTTTGCCCGAAGAATTCCTGATCACGATAGTGGCGTTAGACAAGGTTGCAAAATCAATCTCAACATATTTGTCCTTGTTTTTATCTTGGTTGTAAAAAGCGTTGGTATCTTCCGTATATCCGACTTTGACGGATGTATTTGCGAAATATACGCTGCAGTTGTCAAGGGCTGTTGCAGTTGAAGAAGGTTTCGTTGTTTCCGTCAATTCACCGTCGGAATACAAAAAATAAAAACCGTTGCTTTCAAGTACCGTTCCATTCGGAAGTTCGATTCCGTTTACGGCAAGAGTTATTTTCATCTCTGTCAATTCGTTGCGCACGCTTTGCAATGCCGCCGAGCGATTCGCGCTCTCAATAACTCCGGAAAATGTCGGGATAAGCACTGCTGCAAGTATGGCGATTACCGAGATGACAATGACAAGTTCGACAATGGTAAATCCGCGTTTGTTTTTAGTTCTCATAAAAAACTCCTTTGTGATGATTTTATACCGCGTTTTGCGGTATGATAATTTAATGATACCTCAAAATGCGGTAATTGTCAATATGTTTTTTTAATTTTTGTATAATAAAATCAGAAAAATGTCAAACGGGGTTTTAAATTGTATAAAAACATAAGAGCATTGCGCGAAGATAATGATATCACGCAAAAGAGCATATCCGAATATCTTCACTGTTCCCAACAGGTGTACAGCAACTATGAACTCGGTCAGCGTGATATTCCCACCGATATACTGATCAAATTGTCGAAATTCTATAATGTATCGGTAGATTATATTCTGGGGCTTACCGACGATCCGAAAAAATACAAATAATATAAAATTCAATCTTTATGTTGACTTTAATTTCCTAAAATATTATAATACAGGTGTAGCGAATACATCTGTATTTTTATATTTGCGAGGTAGATATGCTTTACAAGAAAAAGAGCGAAAAACAGCTTACAAAAGAGCTTTTTGAAAATCCGACGTCGGAATACCGCGCCGCGCCGTTTTGGGCGTGGAACTGCGAACTTGACGCCGATCTGCTCAAAAAAGAAATTGAATATATGAAGAATATGGGCTTTGGCGGCTTCCATATGCACCCGCGCGTCGGAATGTCGACGGAGTACCTGTCCGATGATTTTATGGCGCTGATACGCGAATGTGTGGAAAAGGCGAAGGACGAAGATATGCTCGCATATCTCTACGACGAGGACAAGTGGCCGTCGGGCTTTGCGGGCGGATACAATACAAAGGACATCGAAAGCCGTCAGAAATTTCTCTTTTTCACCGCCGAGCCGTATAACGACGGCACGCTGACCGTTGACGAAGATATCAAAAATTCGCGCACCGAGTTTCCGGAATCAAAATATTACCTTCTCGCCTGCTATGACGTTGTTCTCGACGGTGACGGTAATATGACGTCATACCGCCGCATTGCTCTTGATGAAAAAGCCGTCGGGCGCAAGTGGTTTGCGTATGCCGAATACGCTTCTTCGACGCCATGGTACAACGGAGAGGCTTACGCGGATACGCTCTCAAATAAAGTGATCGAAAATTTTGTAAAGATAACGCACGAGCGCTACAAAGAGTGCATCGGCGATGAATTTGACAAGTCTGTGCCGTCCATCTTCACCGACGAGCCGCAGTACCGCATGAAAAAAGCGCTTCCGACGCCTTTTTCGACGCGCGGCGCCGTTGTGCCATACACCACCGATTTTGACGACACCTTCAAGGCGGCGTACGGATACAGCATTATCGACACATTGCCGGAAGTGTTCTTTGAGAGAGCGGACGGCAAGGCGTCGCAGGCGCGCTATCATTGCCACGACCATATAGCCGAACGCTTTGCCGGGGCATTTTCCGACACGATCGGCAAATGGTGCAGTGATAACGGAATCGCCATGACGGGACACATGGTGCAAGAGCCGACGCTTTGGTCGCAGACGGCGTCTATCGGCGACTGTATGCGTTCATATCGCGGGTTTACGCTCCCGGGCATAGATATGCTGTGCGACGCGCGCGAGCTTACGACGGCAAAGCAGTGCCAGAGTACCGTCAATCAGTACGGCCGCGAGGGCGCGATGAGCGAGCTCTACGGCGTTACGAACTGGGATTTCGATTTCAAAGGGCACAAGCTGCAAGGCGACTGGCAGGCGGCGCTCGGAATAACTCTCCGCGTTCCGCATCTGTTCTGGGTGTCCATGCGCGGCGAGGCAAAACGCGATTACCCCGCGTCGATAGGATATCAGTCACCGTGGTACAAGGAATATAAATACATCGAGGATCATTTCGCAAGAGTCAACACCGCCTTGACGCGCGGCGTTCCCGGCGTTAAAATAGCCGTCGTTCATCCGGTAGAATCGTACTGGCTGCGCTTCGGTCCCGTTTCTCAGACAACTCTGTACAGAGAGGAGCTCGAAACGCGCTTCGGCGAGGTCATAAACTGGCTTTTGTTTGCGACGCTCGACTTCGATTATATATGCGAGTCGCTCCTGCCGTCGCAGTACGGCGGAGTCGACGGCGGACTTAACGTCGGCAAGATGAAATACGACGCCGTCGTTGTGCCGTCGCTTTACACGATACGTTCGACGACGCTCGACGCGCTCGAAAAATTCGCCGACGTGGGCGGAAAAGTCATATTTATGGGCTCTGTTCCCGAGTACGTCGACGCTCTTCCGTCCGACAGGGCAAAGAAGCTCGCCGAAAAATGTCAGAAGATAGAATGGTCGCGCTCGGCGCTCATCACATCGCTTGAAGACGAAAGAGAAGTGTCCGTTCGCACACCAGGCGGCGACTATTCGTCGAACATCATATACCGTCTCCGCCGCGACGGCGACGTGAATTATCTCTTCCTCAGCCACGTCAACAAGGCGAGAAATTACGACGTTGAAAAGCCCGACGATTACGTAATTACCCTCGCAGGCGAATGGAAGCTCACGCTTCTCGATACGCTGACGGGCGAGCAGAGACCGCTCGCCGCGAAATACCAAAACGGTAAGACGGTGTTTATGTGGTCGTGCTGCTCTTGCGACTCGCTTCTTCTTGAAATGAAAAAAGGGCGCGAGACGGAAGGCGCCGTCCTTACGTCCCGCGATTACGATAAAGAGACGTACATCACGGGCGACGTGCCGTACACGCTCTCCGAGCCGAACGTGCTCCTGCTCGATATGCCGCGGTATTCCGTCAACGGCGGCGAGATAAAAGGGCCCGAGGAGGTCCTGCGCGCCGACAACGACATACGCGATATTCTCGGCATACGTCACCGCGACGGCGGCATGGTTCAGCCGTGGGTAGTGCGCCCCGATAAAAACCCGAAAGACATCGTTACGCTCTATTACGACATCGTCTCCGACATCGAATACGACGGCGCGAAGCTCGCAATGGAATCCGTCGAATACGCGACAGTTTCGTTCAACGGCGCAAGCGTTCCCACAACGCCCGACGGCTATTACGTCGATATCGATTCGATAAAGACGCTGCCGCTTCCGAAGATAGTAAAAGGGAAGAACGAGCTTTGCGTGACGTACCGTTTCGGCGACGTCACACAGATAGAGTCGATGTACTTGCTCGGCGCGTTCGGCGTCGAAAAGCTCGGCTCGGGAGCCAAAATAACCGCGCTCCCCGAAAAACTCTGTTTTGACGACATAACGCGGCACGGACTGCCGTTCTACGGCGGAAATATCACCTATCACATAACGTATCGCGGCGCGGGCGCGGCTGTTGCCGTCGCAAAATTCCGCGGTGTGGCGATAGGCGTCGATGTCGACGGCGAGAGAAAGGGGCTCATCGCATTCCCGCCGCACACAGTCAAGGTCGATATGGCTGACGGCGAGCACAAGATAGATCTCACGCTTTTCGGCAACAGGTTTAACACATTCGGCGCGCTTCACAACGTCGATAAATTCCGCTGGGCGGGACCGGGCAGCTGGCGCTCAAAGGGAAATTACTTCACCTACGAGCACCTCGTCCGCGAAACGGGAATTTTAACTGCACCGAGGATACTTGAATGAAAAACAATGACCGCTGAAAAAGCGGTCTTTGTTTTTGCGCGATTTTTTCTTGTACGCGCAAGAAAGCGCCGCATTTTTCGCGCGTCGCGTTTTCTCTCGCGCCGTGCGCGAGGGAGTGTGCTTTTCTTTATCTGAAAGAAAAGCACCAAAAGAAGCAGACAAGCGTGCCGCTTGAGCGCTCCACAAAAAAAGTGCGAACAAAGCGGCTCTCCGGCAGATATATTTTGTACAGCTTCTCTCATCAGGCACGCATCGCGCAATGATTTATGATAAAACCGTATTTTCGGCGGCACGCGAGACCGTGCGGTGCGAAAATGCGATGCATGGGCGATTCGGCAAGAGTTCTCGTGTTT
>CAJONA010000087.1 GCA_905235755.1 uncultured Clostridia bacterium | reverse complement strand
GCGCTCATGGACGCAGGCGTGCCGATCAAAGCTCCCGTAGCGGGCATTTCCTGCGGTCTTATCACGGCAGAGGACGGCTCTTGGGACACGATGACAGATATCCAGGGCCTCGAAGACTTCTACGGCGATATGGACTTCAAGGTCGCCGGCACACACAAGGGCATCACGTCCATTCAGATGGACCTCAAAATCGACGGTCTTACGCCCGAGATAATCCGTGCCGCGTTTGAACGCACGCACAAGGGCCGCGATTATATCATAGACGAATATATACTCAAAGCCATCCCCGCTCCGCGCGCCGAGATATCGAAGTATGCTCCTAAGGTCATCGTCATGAAGATAGACGTAGACAAGATAGCGGCTGTCATCGGCAAGGGCGGCGAGATGATAAAGAAGATCACCGCAGAAACGGGCGCAAAGATAGACATCGAGGAAGACGGAACGGTCTACATTCTCGCCGTCAATCCCGAGACGGGCAAGCTCGCGAAGGGTATCATCGACGCGATAGTATTCGAGCCGACAGAGGGCTGCTGCTACACGGGCACGGTAACGAGGATAATCCCGATAGGCGCGTTCGTTGAGATCGCTCCCGGAAAAGAGGGACTCGTTCACATCTCGAAGCTTGATACAAAGAGAGTTGAAACTGTCGAAAGCGTCGTATCTGTCGGCGATAAAGTAACGGTCAAGTACCTCGGCATGGACGAAAAAGGCAGGATCAACCTTTCGCGTAAAGACGCTCTTATCGAAGCCGAAAAGAGCGCGGAAGACGCGGAATAAAAACAAGATTATGAAAAACGCACCCCGCGAGGTGCGTTTTTTGATAGGCTTCTCCTCGAGGAGAAGCTGTCACGATCGCGTGACTGATGAGGTGTAGAACTCAAAGCGTTCGTTTCGATCGCCACCTCATCCGTCATCCTTACGGATGCCACCTTCCCCTCAAGGGGAAGGCTTTTTTGCGGGCGCTGTTTTGATGTCAATAATAAAGTCCGACAAACTGTGCGTTGCCGCCGGTGTAAAGTCCTTTGTCTTTCCAAAGGCAAGCGATTATCGAGCGGACATCTGTCGACATTGCGACATAATAGTCAAAATCATCTTTGAGATATGGCACGCTGTACCGTGCGACGATATCGCGCACCTTTGAGATATAATCAGCCGTTCTCGTTTTCAGTTGCTCGTATTCGGGCAGAGAGAAGATATATTCGTTTATCTTCTGCTTTGCGTCGTCCTTGAAGATGAGCATCTGCGGAAGGAGTTTTCCGTCGGCGGTTTTAACAAGATATCCGTCCTTGATGATATGTTCCGTCAAAGCCTTCTCGCTCTCCGACAGAGCGCCGACGTCGCCGCCGTTTTCGGAAAGGAGCTTTAATACGTGCATATAGATTGAATCGGGAGTGCCGTTCCCGCTGTAAAGCTTTTTGCCGAATGATCCGCTGCCCGATTGATAACCGTTTGCGGAAATTCCGTCAGATTCCGAGCAATTGTTGTTGAAAAAGTTAGCAGGTAGGCGGCACGTTGTACCGCTTTCAAAACCAATAAAGCCCCAATTTCCGCCGTCGGCTCGTTTAAATTTGTAAAAAACATTGCCTTCAAAACATGAGTTTTCCGTTTTTTGCTCGATATTGAAAGCGAAAAACATCTGTGCGTCGTTTTCGCTCACCGTTCCGTTTAAAACGCCGAGTTCTTTTGCTTTTTCTGTTGCTTTTTTCGCAAGCGCCCATATTTTCTCATAATTCTGTTCGGAAAAAACACACGACAGCTCGTTTATTTCATTCCTGCATTCACGCGGTTCGATAAAGAAACTCGTCAGATACTTGTCGCCGTCGACCTTTTTTAAGAGCTCACTTTTTTCGAGTATCTCGACCTCTTCTTCCATATACGGGACGGCGATGCCGAGCTCCATTGCGAGCTCCTCTATTGTCGATGGGTTGTTGCTCGCTTCGAGCAATATATTTTTGGGTATTTTTCTTTGTACCGCACTGAATGGTAATCCGGATGTATGATTCCCCGATGAAACAAATCCCACTTCTTCCGGATTATAGCTTCTCTTTCCGAATGTTCTTGCCATATTCATACCTTCTTTCAAAATTTTTCGACTGTTTTGCAGTCGTGTTTTGACCGTGCCGACGGGAGTATTAAACTTTTTTGATATTTCCGATACGCTCATTTCGTCCACATAATGCGCGACGAGTATATTTCGGTAATCCGCGCGGATGAACGCAAGCTCGCGGCGAAGCGTCGCCAAATCTTCGCTTATGATGACGTCGCGCTCCGTGTCGTCGTCCGCCGCGAGAATATCGTCGTAGTCCCGAATGTCGACTCGTTCGGGCTCATTATAATACTTCTTCGCGGCGAATTTCGCCCAGCGGCGGCGCGCTATCGTCCACACCCAAGCGTCGAAGTTTTCGGGATCGGCGCCGCGGCTCAGCGACGACAGCACCTCGTAGCCGATATCGCTCGAAAGCTCCTTGGCGTCATCGTCGCTCCCCGTCTTTTTGAGGCAGAAATAAAACACTTTTCCGATATATTCTTTTGCAAATTTTTCGGCGATTGTCATTTTTCGCTCCTTTGTCGCTCATCACGGTCTTCGTAATGAAAGTGGCAATTTTCGGGATTTGGATTTGAAAAAACTTCATTATTTTTATTTTACACTTTTAAAAAGCGCTTGTCCATACTTTTCACTTGACAAATGTATTGACCGCGCTGTATACTTTACTTATAAATACAAAACGAGGTGCATTATGGAAAACAATATACTTTTTAAAGGAATTATGCCCGCGCTCGTGACACCTGTCGACGACAGCGGCAAAATAAAAAAAGACGTGCTGAAAAAGCTCGTCGACTGGCAGCTTTCCTTCGGTGTCAGCGGATTTTACATCTGCGGCTCGACGGGCGAGGGACTGCTGCTCCGTCCCGAGCAGCGTATGGAAATGCTCGAAGCAACGCTCGAAGCGGTGGGCGGACGCGTACCCGTCATCGACCACATCGGCGCGATGAATCTCGATGACACGATAGCCCTCGCGCGTCACGCCGAAAAAGCGGGCGCGGCGGCGATATCGTCGATACCGCCGATATATTTCGCGTACAGCGACGACGACGTTTATAACTACTACAAGGCAATAACGGACGCCGCGGCGCTCCCGATGGTGATGTACTGCTATCCCGGCGCGCGCCCGATGCCCGTGTCGCTCATCGAGCGGCTTATGCAAATAGAAAGCGTTATCGGGCTGAAATGGACCAACCCCGATTATTACAGTCTTGAAAGAGTAAAACAGATAAACGGCGGCAACATCAACGTCATAAACGGCCCCGACGAAATGCTCGTTTGCGGCCTTGCGATAGGTGCGGACGCCGGTATAGGCACGACGTACAACGTAATGCCCGGACTTTTCGTAAAACTGTATGGTTCGTTCAAATCGGGCGACGTCGACACGGCGAGAAAGCTTCAGGATGGCATAAACAACGTCATCGCGGAACTTCTCAAAACGAACGCCATCGCCGCGACGAAGGTCGTGCTCGAAAGCATGGGATTTGACGTCGGCGAATGCGTAAAACCTATTCGCCACCTGACTTCCGACGAAAAAGAGACGCTCATCGAAAAAGTCAATTCATTCGTCGATTTTGAAAAGCAGGAAATAAAGGAAAATAAAAAATGAGCAATTTGAAAGCGGACATTTCAAAAAACCTCGGGAAAATGAAAATAATGCACTCGGTCAACAACGTTCCCACCGGCGAAACGACAAGATGCGCGGATAATATGAGCAATTTCAAATATTTCCGCGAGGCGGGAATACCGTACTGCCGAAGCCACGACGCGGCGTTCTACAGCGGCTATTGCGGCGAATTTGCCGTCGACGTACACCGCATTTTCCGCAATTTCGACGCCGACGAGAACGACCCCGCGTCGTACGATTTCGAATATACGGACAAGTATGTCAAAGCGGCGGCGGACGGCGGCGCCGAGGTCTTTTACCGTCTCGGCGCGTCGATAGAACATAAAAAAAAGGTCGGGACATATCCGCCGAAGGACTTTCTCAAATGGGCGAGGATATGCGAGCATATCATCCGTCACTACAACGAGGGCTGGGCGGACGGCTACAGCTACGGGATCGAGTATTGGGAGATATGGAACGAGCCGGACATCTACCATGCCGACGGGACAAACCCGTGTTGGCAAGGCACTCCGGAGCAGTTTATCGAATTTTTCACGACGGCGTTAAAGCATTTGAAAGCGTGTTTTCCCGATTTGAAAATAGGCGGACCGGCGTTTTGTCATTGTTTGAACGACAACAACAATCATATGCTTTTTGATGCGCTCCAAAAAGAGGGACTTGCGCTCGACTTCTTTTCGTTCCACGGTTACAAGAACACTCCGAAAAAGTATATCAGCGACGGCGAACGCGCATACGATCTTCTCTGCGAGTACGGCCGGCAGGGCAAAACCGAGCTGATACTCGACGAGTGGAATTACGCCAGAGGCTGGACGGGTGACGAATATATTCATTCGATACGCGCGATAAAGGGGCTCAAAGGGTCGTCGTTCGTCGCGGGCGCGATGGCGTGCGGGCAGGCGTCGAAGATAGATCATATGATGTATTACGACGCGCGTCCGTGCTCGTGGAACGGCATGTTCGACACGACTTTCCTCACGCCGCTCAAGGGTTATTATCCTTTTAAAATGTACGGCGAGATGTACCGTATGGGAACGCAGATCGAAACGGTTTCCGACGACGAGCACGTCTTTGCCGTCGGCGCAAAGGGAGAGAACACTGCGGCGATAATGCTGACGTACTTTGACGAAGCGGACGACGCTCCGCAAAGCAAGGATATCGAGATCTCTCTGTCGGGGCTCGGCGACGGCGAAAAAAAGATAGAATACTATCTTCTCGACGAGGAGCGCGATATGGAGCTTTTCCGCACGAACAAAACGAGTGCCGCGACGCTCAAAACAACGCTCGAAACGAAAATATATTCGACGTGGTTCGTAAAAATTTATATGTGAGAAAATCCGCCGACCGAAAAAACGGTCGGCGGATTTTCTCGCCGCTTTTTCTTTCGCGCCGCGCTGATTTTTCGCGCCGCGTTTTCTCGCGAGCCGGCTTTTCTCGCGCCGCGCTGATTTTTCGCGCGCCGTGCGCAAGGCAGATGTGCTTTTCTTTATCTGAAAGAAAAGCACCAAAAGAAGCAGACAAGCGTGCCGCTTGAGCGCCTGTGTAGCGCAGATAAAGCCGAGAGAATAACGTTATTTGCCCTCGCCTGAAACGTCGTCACACAGCTCCTTTGGTTTCTAAATTTTGCTCCGGTTTGAACTCGACGGATCTTTGCCCG
>CAJONA010000086.1 GCA_905235755.1 uncultured Clostridia bacterium | reverse complement strand
GCCCGAACGTCGGGAAAAGCTCCATTTTCAACCTCATGACCGGCGAGGAATCCGCCATCGTCACCGAAATCCCCGGGACGACGCGCGACATTCTCCGCGAAACGGTCTCCTTCGGCGGGGTCACGCTCCGGCTCTCCGACACCGCAGGACTCCGGCAGTCCGGTGACACCGTGGAAAAGCTCGGGATCGACCGCGCGGAAAAGGAGATCGCGTCGGCGGAGCTGGTGATCGCGGTCTTTGATGGCAGCGAAGCTCTCACCGCCGAGGATCAGGCACTCCTTGATTTACTGAAACCTCTCGATATCCCGAAAATCGCCGTCATCAACAAATCCGACCGCGGACTGACGCTCACGCCGGACGAGCTCGCGCAGATTGCCGGAGCTTGCGGTGAAACGTTAGAAATGAGCGCGGCATCGGGGGATGCGTCCACTCTGTCTGAACGCGTCTCGACCATTTTCGGCAGCGGCGCGCTGGATCTCCGCAATGACGCGGTGATCTGGGATGTGCGGCAGCGTCAGGCGCTCGAACACAGCCGAACAGCCCTCACCTCCGCCGTCCTTGCCCTCAAACAGGGCGACCCCATTGACTGCGTCTGCACACTGGCGGAGGAAGCCATGGCTGCGCTGAACGAGACCGACGGCAGAGGAATCGACGAGACGATCGTTTCGGAGATCTTCAAGCGGTTCTGCGTGGGGAAATGAGATAAGGTAATAAGTAAAAAGGAATAGGTAATAGGTGAGGTACAATTTGCTGACGCAAATTGAAAAAATGCGGTTATCCTTTGGGGGACAGCCGCATTATTTGAGCCGCATTATTTGTTGTCTGGCTTTATTTCACATACCACGTCGCCATTTCCGGCTGGATCTCCACGCCGCGGGAGGTCAGCTCGTCGAAGAGGGCGGTGATGAGGATGCCGTTCGCGCAGTAATCGCCGAAGAAATCCAGCTGGTCGGCGAGGTGCGCGGGGAGATGCTTCTTCACCGTCTCGCGGGAACGGGCAGCGATCTTCTCCTGCACGGCGTCCGCGCGGGCGATAACGGGAGCGAGAACCGCCTGGATTTTCCCGTACTCCTCCCCCGTGAGGAAGGGGCTTGTGATGCGGTACCCCTCGCCGTCCTTCTCGATCTTTCCCTTTTCAAGCAGACGGGAGAGCGCATATTCGTCGGTCACGGGCTTGCCGCAGTAGATGTCGCACAGAACCCGGTGGTCCTCCTCGCGCCACAGCCGATTGTCCGGGATCGTGCGCTGATAGAAATAGTATTCCACCATGCCGGAATCTCCCCAGCTTGAACTTACCCCGTTGACCTGAACCGGAGAAACGTCACCGTCGATCAGCCCCTGAAACGCCCATGCCTTGTCGATCCCTCTGATCGGCAGTTTTTCGGTGTCAAAGAGATGTTTCATCCCGTCCTCAACGATTCCGATGAGAAGCAGCATCAGCTTGTCCGCGTCCCGGTCAGAACCGTAAAAGCCGATCTTTTTCACGTCCTCTGCCGATGCGTAAAGCGCGTCCAGAAGCTCCGCGGCGATCTGTGTCTGTGCCATTCTGCGGTTTCCGCCGTAGATGTCGTCCGCCTGCTCCCGCGTCCAGATCGGGAACATCGTCTGGTACCTGTTCACCGTCTGCTTCAGCGACTGCGTTTTCACGAGCGCTTCAAGGGCTTCCTCCACATAGTCCGCCGCAACGCCCATCTCGGAGGAAATCTCCGTCACGGTTTTCGGCTTTTCGTATGCGACAACGGCGATATTCTTCGCGAGCAGACTTTCCAGAGCCTTTTCCGCGCCGTCGTACCAGTTTCCGCTGTCCGCGCCGTTTCCGACCCATCCGCACATACCCAAACCGAGCTTTACTGCCTGTCTGTACCCTTTTTCCATGTAATCCATCTTTTCAAACTCCTCTCTGATCTGTTGTTTCGATTCGTGCAGTCTCCACTTGACGGAGGAGAGAGGAATGTCTAACTTTTCCGCGATGGTTTTATAATCCTTCTCTTCGAGGTAGTACAGCACGCAGACATCGCGGTAGACCTTTGCAAGGGTGGACACCGCACGGCGCACACGGGTGATGTCCGCTTTCCTCAGGACTTCATCCTCCGGGGTCACATAGCTCACCCCCGCCGCGTCAATAATGACGATCTCATCCGTCGGAACCTCCCGCTTCGGTCGATAAGCCCGCTTGATGTGGTTGCGCAGGATGCCCCAGAGCCACGAGCGCGTCTTGTCCGTCTCACGCAGCCGCGGATAACAGCGGTATGCCGTCAGGATCGCGTCCTGCACGAGGTCTTCCGCGAGGTATTCGTCTCCAACCTCGCTGAACGCAAAGCGGTACATCCGCTCCATCTCGTCCGTGATGATCCGGTTCAGCTCGTCCATTTCCTCTCCTCCTTTCGTTCGGTCTGAAAAGCGCCTTTCATGGGTATAGTCCGTTTTCGCCGGAGTTTGTTAGGCGGAAAACAACAATTTTTCAAAAAAAGCGGAGAAATTACTCCCCGCTCACGATTTTCTTCAAGGTCTCCCCGTCTGCGATCAAATTGACCGCCTCGCAGAACGCATTCACGGTCATGTCGCGCGGGAGTCCGAGCTTTTCCGCCGCCTGCGACGATTTGCCGCCGGGCGAGGCGCACACGTCGAGGACTTTGAAATCGGGCTTTATATCTACGGCGCATATCGGCGCCATCGCCGACGGCTCCTGCATGTAGAACGCTCCCGCGTGATGGAGCGGGTGCGAGCCGATCTTTTCCTCCGCGTCGGCGTTTATGTAATAGCCGTTTGAGGCGTATGGTATCTTTTCGCACCAGTACGGGAACGCTTCAAAAAAGCGCTCGGGCTTTATCTTGTGCGTGTTTACGCGCAAAGCGCGCGTCGGCGGCGCGTCGTATGAACGCAGAAAATCGTCAAAAGAGTCGCCGAGAAGCGTCTTCATTCTAAAAACAAATCCGTCGGGCAGCAACGCGCACCTCCATAAGTAGAACAACTTATATATATCATATCACTTTTTTCGAAAAAAAGCAATATAAATAATGAAAAGTCCGCACGGCGGAAAAAAGATAATTTTTGTCAAAAAATGTTGCAAACTTTTCCGAAAGGATATATAATATAACCGGTATCAAAAACGTGCGGTTGACAGGAGGATATATGGCAAAAAAGAGAAAAACCAAAAAATCGAATTTTACGGCGCTGATTTTACTTATCATAGTCATAGCGGCGCTGTTTTTGCTCGACTATTTCAAAGTGATAGACATTCCGTTTGAGGATTTCATCCCCGGCGCGACGACAAAGCCGAACGACAAAACGCCCGTGATTACGTCGGGAGAGCTGCAAATACATTTCCTCGAACTCGGCAATAAATACACGGGCGACTGCACGTACATAAAAGCGGGCGATACCGATATCTTGATCGACGCAGGCTCGCGCACGAGCAGCATATCGACGATATCGGATTACATAGATCAGTACTGCACCGACGGCACGCTTGAATACGTCATCGTGACGCACGCGCATCAGGATCACTACGCCGGCTTTGCGGGCGACAGCAAGAACGCGAGCCTTTTTACGAAGTACGAATGCGAAACGATAATAGACTTCGCGCTGACAAATCAGAATGACACGGCGACGATGTATTCCAATTATAAAAAGCAGCTCCAAGACGAGATAGACGCGGGCGCGACGCATTACACCGCCGCCGAGGTAAGAGAGAGCGGGGAATACACCTTTACTCTTTCCGATGGCATAACGCTCGAAATACTCGACAACTATTACTATTACAACAAATCGAGCAGTGAGAACAATTATTCGGTATGCTGTATGATAAATCACGGCGACGCTCATTTTCTCTTTACGGGCGACCTTGAAGCGGACGGCGAAAAATATCTCGTCGAGCTGAACGATCTGCCGCAGGTCGAGCTCTACAAGGCGGGGCATCACGGCTCAAAGACGTCGTCGAGCGAGACGTTCCTTTCCGCAATTCGCCCGAAGATCGTCTGCGTCTGCTGCTGCGCGGGAAGCTCCGAGTACACGAATGTAAACGAAAATATGTTTCCGACGCAGGCGTTCGTCGACAATATAGCGAAATATACAGACCGCGTCTACGTTACCACGATCTGCACGGACTATAAAAACGACAATCATACGTCGATGAACGGCAACATCGTCGTGTCGTCGTCTCCCGAAGGAATAACCGTTTCCTGCAGTGTCTCAGACGCTCTCTTAAAGGACACCGACTGGTTTAAAAAGTACAGGGTATGCCCGTCGGAATGGAGCGATTGACGGAATAAAGCAACAGGGCGCCGCGCGTTTGCGCGGTGCCTTTTCCGTAAACGAAAAAAGCGGCGCTTGCCGCTTTTTTTGATGTTATTTCGCTCCCGAACAGCCGTTCTTGAATTCGGGGTTGTAATAATAGAAATTCTTGCTGTTGAGATTGTCTTGAACTATGCCGAGCGCCTCGCCGAAGCGTTGAAAATGCACGATCTCTCTTTCACGCAAAAATTTGATCGGCTCGATAACGTCGGAATCGTCGACAAGTTTTAAGATGTTGTCGTACGTCGTTCTCGCCTTTTGTTCAGCCGCCATATCTTCCATAAGGTCGGTTATGGGATCACCCTTTGACGCTATGTACGCCGCGGTGAAAGGCGTACCCGAAGCCGCTTGCGGATAGATACCGAGCGTATGGTCGACAAAGTACGCGTCAAAGCCCTGCGCCTTTATCTCGTCGATCGTAAGATTTCTCGTTAGCTGATAAACTATCGCGCCTATCATTTCGAGGTGAGCGAGTTCCTCTGTGCCTATGTCGGTCAGCAGTCCCGAAACCTCTTTGTACGGCATGGAAAAGCGCTGTGACAGATAGCGCAGGGAAGCGCCGAGCTCGCCGTCGGGGCCGCCGTACTGACTGATTATTACCTGTGCCGCTTTTGCGTCCGGACGTTTGATCTTTACCGGAAATTGCAGCCTTTTTTCATATTCCCACATTTAATTGCCCTCCATTTTCCACGGCATCGGCTCGTCGATCCAGCTCCAACCGTTCATGGTGTTAACGTTGTACGAATCTATCGGTCCGTATTTGTTCGTATATGTTTCGACGGCTTCTCTGCGCTTTGAACCGTATTTGCCGTAAAGTTCGAGTGCGTCGGCGTTGTCGGGGTGCGTGTCGAGGAAAAGACGTATTTCGTCGAGTGCAAAGCTGAGCTGACTTATTTCATCAAAAAGAGCCATCTGTTCGTTTCTGTTGTATCCGTTCGGCATCGTCATTATCTGCGCCCTCCCATGCAGTACGGCAGGTTGAGTTCGCCGAAAAGTGTCCCGTTCGCGAGAGCGTCTCTCGGCGAATAAAGATTCGTGAAGCTCTGTCTCGGAACGTATGCCATGGCGAGCGGTCTGTTGTCCGTATCGTCGCCGTTTGGCCGTGAGCACATGCTTTGCGCGAACGCGGGCTGAGCATATCTTGCGCCTGCGTCGTAGCTTTTTGTGCCGTATCCGCTTCTCGGAGCGGAATTATAGAAATTTCTGTTCATTACCGTATTTGCGCCGAACGTCTCCGTTCGGCTTCTTTCTCTTTAGTATTGCGGACTTTATCCGCTGTTATATTGTATTCAAAAATCATTTTGGGTGATACTGCTCGATCGCTCGGATATGTGAGAAACGCTCAAAAAAACCGAGCGTTTTTTTGTTAATATGTCGAATTTTTCGCAAAATTGTAAACTTTTGTCCCTTTTAACGCCAAAATAATGTTATATTATATGCTAAATATAAATTTATACTTTAAAAAATGCGGAAAAGAAATCAAAGCCAAAACTTCGGAATATACATTTTTTGAAAGACTTTTGAAAAGGAAAGAATGTAAAACATCATGAGTACATCAACGGTAACAGGAAAAATATTCGCAGAAATGGTCATGGGCGGCTCAAACAATCTCTATGCCAACAAAGGCATCGTGAACGACCTCAACGTGTTCCCGATACCCGACGGCGATACGGGCGACAATATGTTCATGACGATAAATTCGGGCGTCGGAGCGATCGACGGCAAAGCGGACGGCAAGCCGCTCGGCGACGTCGCATCGGCGATCTCAAAGGGAATGCTCCTCGGCGCGAGGGGAAATTCCGGCGTTATACTGTCGCGCATCTTCGCAGGGATATCAAACGGGCTCGGCGGAGCTGAAACGGCCGACGTGGAT
>CAJONA010000085.1 GCA_905235755.1 uncultured Clostridia bacterium | reverse complement strand
ATGGTAACGTTCGCCGTGATGAACACCGCGCCGCTGTCTCTCATGCCGAGCACGCTCATCGCGCTCAGAAGCGCGGGCGGTGCCGCAAATCCGTTTGATGTCGTCGCGGCGGTGTGGATATGCTCCGGTGCGTCGATGCTGTTCTCGCTTGTTATTTCGCGCGCATTAGCGCTTTCGCATGTGCGGAAAACGCATAAGATAGAAGCGTTGTGATATCGCTCATCGCCTCCGTTTTCGCGCCGCTGATCGTAACTTTGACGGCGCTTATAATGGTGTTTTCAAAGAAAACATCTGTCGACGATTTCCTGCTCGGTACGCGCAGCGGCATATCGACGTGCTTTTCCCTTTTGCCGACGCTGATAATGCTCGTTGTGTCGGTGTCGATGCTGTCCGCATCGGGATTTATCGACATACTGTCGGGACTTTGCGAGCCGCTTTTCGCTAAACTCGGCGTGCCGAGCGAGGCTCTGCCGCTTATTTTGATACGTCCGTTTTCGGGAAGCGGCTCCAACGCCGTTTTGGCCGAGATGTTTGAAAAATACGGCGCGGACAGCCTCGCTTCGAGGTTTGCCTCTGTGCTGATCGGCTCATCCGATACTGTGATATACGTAATATCCGTTTATTTTTCCGCCGTCGGCGTAAAAAAAACACGCCATGCCATACCCGCCGCGTTTATAACGATGCTGTTCTGCGTGTTTTTCTCTTCATTTATATGCAGACTGTTTTTCGGCTGAATCAGATCTCCCGCCTGCCGTCGATGGCGCGCGTAAGCGTGACCTCGTCGGCATTTTCTATATCCGCGCCGACGGGAACGCCGTATGCGAGCCGCGTCGTCTTGACTCCGAGCGGCATAAGCATGCGGCTTATATACATCGCCGTCATTTCGCCGTCGACTGTCGGATTTGTCGCGATGATCACCTCGTCGACGCCGCCGTCCTTAACCCTTTGGATAAGTTCGTTTATCCGCAGTTTGTCGGGGCTCATATCGTTCACGGGAGAGATCGCGCCGCCGAGAACGTGATATTTGCCGTTAAATCCGCGCGCTTTTTCAATAGCCATGAGCGTTCGCTCGTCCTCGACGACGCATATCGTCGAGCCGTCGCGCTTTTCGTCCGCACAAATGCGGCATATCTCGCCGTCGGAAAGATTTCCGCAAATTTTGCAGCGACAGATGTTCTGCTTCGCCGAAATTATCGCATCGGCAAAAGCGGAAGCGTCTTCATCGCTCATCGAAAGCACCGAAAAGGCATAACGCGTCGCAGTCTTGCGTCCGACGCCGCGTATCGAAGCGAATTTATCTATAAGATTTTGCAGTGGAGCAATGTATTCCATAAACGCGCCTTTCAATAGTCAATATCAGAACAGTCCTCCGAGACCGCCGCCCAGAGCGCCGAGAGCGCCGGTGATCTTCTGCATTTCGGCGTTCGATGTGTTTTCAACGGTGCTTATCGCCTCGTTGACCGCGGCGATAAGTATATCTGAAAGCGTCTCGATATCGTCCGGATCGACTATCTCGGGCGCAATTTTGAGCTCGACTATCTCTTTTTTGCCGTTTATCTTGATGCTGACAGCGCCGCCGCCCGCGGAAATATCATATTCGCGCGCTTCAAGCTCCGCTTGTTTTGTCGCCATGTCCTCTTGCATTTTCTGGGCCTGTCGGAGCATCTCGTTCATCGACGGTCCCTTTGGTACCATTGCTTTCATATAGTATCTCCTTTATCGGAATTTATTATTTCTATCAGCTCGTCTATCGGCTCACGCGCCGCCGCCGAGGCGTTTTTTTCAATGTCGGCTATGATTTCGTCCTCGCTGTAGCTCTTTTGCAATATGTCGGACACGGCATTTGCTATCACCTTTTTCGAGCTCGTCGAGCCGCCGACAAGATTTGCCGAAAACTGATTTTCAAAATACAAGTACAACCTGCCGTCGCTTCCCTCGAGCGCTTTAGCGCGAAACAGGCTCGGCGAGAGTGACGCGTCGCTCTTTGAGACAAGACGAACTATATCCGCCCATCTTCGTATGGCCTTGAACGTGACGCCGCCTGCTGTCGCCTCCGACTTTTTATCGCTTGCGGACGTTTTTGCGCTCGCTTTTATCTCTTCTTTTTTCGGCTCCGCTTTCTCCGTCGGAGCGGCGTTATCCTCCGAACCGGAACGGTAAATGACATTTACTTTTGAAGACGTCAGCTTTTTCATTTCATTTTCGAGCTGCGATATTCTCTCGCTTATCGCAGCGTCGTCCGTGCGCACGGACGGCACAGCGGTTTTGATCACGGCAAGATCGGCATACAGCTTCGCAGACGATGGTGTGCGAGTCATATCCGACTCGGCAGCAGTCATTTTTTCGATGATATCCACGAGTCTCGAAGGTGCAAAAAGTTCCGCTGCCGCTGAAATTTCCTGTGAAGCGACGTTTTTCCCTCTCGTCACGGACGCGACAAGCGCGTCCTTTAAGAACGATATGAGCTCGCGCCAAAAAACAGTTATATCGCGCGACGATACGTAAATATCATTTACCATATCGAGAGCGCGTGAAACGTCGCCGCTCGCGATCGCCTCAGACATATCGAGCAGTGTTTGAGACGGGCTCGAACCGAGCAGTCGCGCCGCATCGTCGGCGGTTATCGTCTTACCCGAGCCCGCGCAAAATTCAAGCATATTCAGCGCGTCTCTGAACGAGCCCTGCGCCAGACGCGCCATGAGCGCCAGCGCGTCGTCGTCCGCTTCTATGCCCTCGCCCGCACAGACCTTTTTCATTCTGTCGACAAGCGCGCCGGGCGCGACGCGTCGGAAATCAAACCGTTGGCATCTCGAAAGCACCGTCGCGGGGATCTTGTGAAGTTCTGTCGTGGCGAGTATGAATATAACGTATTTCGGCGGTTCTTCGAGCGTTTTGAGCAGCGCGTTGAACGCCGATATCGACAGCATATGCACCTCGTCGATGATATAGACGCGATATTTCAGATCTGCCGGCGTATATATGACGCCGTCGCGAAGCTCGCGGATGTTGTCGACGCCGTTGTTCGACGCCGCGTCCATTTCAAGAACGTCGGTCGTCAGTCCGCCGTCGATCGCGCGGCACGAGGCGCATACGCCGCACGGATTGCCGTTTTTCGGATTTGAACAGTTGACCGCCTTGGCTATTATCTTCGCGCACGTAGTCTTACCCGTGCCTCTCGGTCCGCAAAAAAGATAAGCATGGCTTATCTTTTCGCTCGAAACTTCGCTTTGGAGGATAGATGTTATATGTTCCTGCCCGTACACGTCGTCAAACGTCGCGGGACGCCATTTTCTGTATAAAGCCTGATACATTTTACCCTCCCGAAAAAAATTGCAAGACGCAAGGTCAGACCATACACCGTAAATTCGAAATGAACGTACACGCGCACACCGTACTCCTCGCTCAAAGAAGGCACCCTCGTGGCACATCGGCAAACTTCGCTTAATGCTGCTTGGTCCCCCACCTGACATGGTTCACGACAGCCGATTGCACAAGACCCGCTCGTCATCACGCGGTTTATACGGCGCAGACCGCACACGCGCACCCCTCGTAAACGGAAATCATCCCTGCTGTAGCGGATTGCAGGTACAGGGCACCGCTATCTCCCCGACCGGTATGGTCTGACTTTGCGTCTCGCTTTATTTATTCTATCACAAAGAATACGCTTTTGCAAGTGGAAAAGCGCTTTTTGCTGAATTTATTTTGTGTTTAATTCATCTTCACAGCGCCTTTTTGTTGTTTTTTATATAGTCGAACGTCTCTTTTTCGCCCTTTTCGGCGAGCATGGTCAAAAGCATCTCTATCTTTTTCGCCGTATCGGGATGCATGAAGCGCGACTCGTCGCGCCGCTTGTAGTATTCGAGCGCCGACGCGTCGGTGTAGTCCTTGCCTTTATAGACCTTGCTCGCGGCGACGCGGTCGCAGAACATCTCGATGAGATATTCCGTCGGCATCGGCACGGGCTCTATCTGTTTTGTTTTAACGTTATAATCCGTCCAATATTCATAGTGATGGGGATTTCTCCCTTTGTGATGGAGCCACGCGGAACTGTACCCGAAAAGCTCGTTTTCGCGTGCATTCGGGCTGCGCTTGCCGCCCTGATAATACTTGACGCCCACAAAAAACTCCTTTGGCGAATATTTCGACAGGTCGTGGAGCAGTCCGCGCTTATATAAGCCGCACTTGAAGCAATTTTTCATCACTTGGCGGCGGTGACGCGTTATTGTTTTGAGATGACCGAAAAATTTCATATTTTATACCGCATGTTGATCATATTTTTTTCAATTTTACCATAAGTTTGCTTTTATTTCAATGTTTTTTTCTTTAACTATTGACTTTTTTTGCCGGATATATTATAATTTTAACCGTAAAACAAAACTTAAAGGCAAAGACGGAGACAGTAACGTCAAAAAGCGCAAATCGAAAGCGAGCCGGCGGCGGTGAAAGGTCGGCGATTTGTATTGACGCGAACATCACTCCCGAGCCGCGCGTGTGAAAGAAAATCGAGTAATGCGCGCCGTGAGCCGAGCGTAAAACGGCGGCATATGTCTGTATGTTTGGGTGGTTTTGAAGTTTTTTTCTTCGTCCCAATGCGGACGGAGATTTTTTGTTTTAACAACTTTGTTTTCGGAGGAAAATTATGTATCAGAGTGTTCCGACAAATTTGAGTTTTACGGAAAGAGAAAAGAAAACGCTTGACTTTTGGAATAAGAACGACATCTTTGAAAAAAGCATGAAAAACCGCGAGGGCGGCAAAGAGTACACCTTTTATGACGGACCGCCGACGGCGAACGGCAAGCCGCATATCGGCCACGTTTTGACGCGCGTCATCAAGGATCTGATCCCGCGATATCACGCGATGAAAGGCGAGATGGTGCCGCGCAAAGCGGGCTGGGACACACACGGATTGCCTGTCGAGATAGAGGTCGAAAAGCTGCTCGGCATAAGCGGAAAAGAGCAGATAGAGGAATACGGTCTTGAACCGTTCATAAAAAAGTGCAAGGAAAGCGTATGGAAATACAAGGGAATGTGGGAGGATTTCTCCCAGATCGTCGGCTTTTGGGCGGATATGGATCATCCCTATGTGACGTACGAGAATTATTACATCGAGTCCGAATGGTGGGCGCTAAAAGAGATATGGAAAAAGGGCCTTTTGTATAAAGGGTTTAAAGTTGTTCCCTATTGCCCGCGCTGCGGGACTCCGCTCTCCGCGCAGGAAGTCGCGCAGGGATACAAGGACGTGAAAGAGCGCTCCGCCATCGCACGCTTCAAAAAGGAAGACGAGGACGCGTATTTCCTCGCTTGGACGACCACTCCGTGGACGCTGCCGTCAAACGTCGCGCTCTGCGCAAACCCGAACGAGACGTACGCGCGCGTCAAA
>CAJONA010000084.1 GCA_905235755.1 uncultured Clostridia bacterium | reverse complement strand
GTGCGGCTCTGACAGCCCAAAGGGGCTGTCATTCACTACCGCACCGCCGCTTCGCTACCTTTGCACAAGGGAGCCTTGCGCGCACAGCGCGAAAAAGATGGGCGCGAGAAAAACGCGGCGCGCCAATGTGGCGCGAGCTTGCCGCGCTCGCGCGAAAAAAATCGCGCAAAAATGAGAGCATTTTTCATTTTCCTCTTGACAAAGTGAAAAAATCATGTAAAATGAGAAGCGTTCTCGGTTTAAAAATGAGAATAATTTTCATTTCGGAGTGAAAAATGGCACATTACAGCACAAAAGGCAAGCGCGCCGTTTCGGCGTTTCTTGAAAAGAACAGCGACAGAGAGCTTACCGCCGAAGACATATTCGAGTCCATGGGTGACGAAGCGCCGGGACAAAGCAGTATTTACCGCATACTGTCGTCGCTCGTCAGCGATGGCACAGTCCGTCGCGAAAGACGGCAGAGCGGCGAGGGGTACATCTATCAATACGCCGGGGACCTCGGCTGCGACAAGCATTTTCACTTAAAATGCGTCGGCTGCGGCAAGGTCGTTCATCTGCGTTGCGCGCTCAGCGACGAGCTTATCCGCCACATCTTTGACGAGCACGGCTTCGCCGTCGACAGCGGCAAGTCGGTACTCTACGGCAGGTGCGTCGACTGCGGAGGCAAAATATGAATTTTTGGGAAGTTCTCCTCGACGCGCTCATCGACAGCGCGCTCGACACGCTGAAAGTCGCGCCGTTTTTGCTTGTGATATATATATTGATGGAGCTTATCGAACACAAGGCGG
The DNA here is from genome assembly GCA_905235755.1 of uncultured Clostridia bacterium. Lineage (GTDB taxonomy): Bacteria > Bacillota > Clostridia > Oscillospirales > CAG-272 > RGIG6816. The sequence continues at coordinate 4,621 of CAJONA010000084.1, read as the reverse complement.
GCGACAAGACGAAAGATCTGCTCACGCGCTCAGGCCGCGTCGGTCCCGTCATCGGCGGTTTACTCGGATGCGTGCCTCAATGCGGATTTTCCGCGGCGTGCTCGGGGCTTTACGCCGGCGGCGTCATAACGGTGGGAACGCTTTTCGCCGTTTTTCTCTCGACCTCCGACGAGATGCTGCCGATAATGATCTCGGGCGGCGTACCTGCCTTGACGATACTCAAAATAATCGGCACAAAGGCGCTGATCGGCATCGCGGCAGGCGTCATCATCGATCTCATCGTGCGCCCGAAAACAGATCTTTCGCACATTCACGACCTTTGTGAACACGATCATTGTCACTGCGAACACGGCATTTTCCACTCTGCCCTGCACCATTTTGTTGAGATAATAATATATATTTTCGTCTTTTCATTTGCGGTCGATCTCGCCGTCGGGCTGATCGGCAAAGAGACGATATCGACGTTGTTTATAAGCGTGCCTGTCGTCGGTTCGCTCATCTCGGCGGCTGTCGGGCTGATACCGAACTGCGCCGCGTCCGTCGTTATAACCGACCTGTATATAAATGGCATCATAACGCCGGGAGTGATGATGTCGGGGCTTCTCGTCGGCGCCGGAATAGGACTTTTCGTGCTGTTTCGTTCGAACAAGAACAAAAAGCAGGTGCTCGCCATTGCGGGCGTGCTGTACGCCATAGGCGTTCTGTCGGGAGTGATAATAGATACGATAGGAATAACGTTTTAAATGAAAAAAACCGCCGGCAGGCGGTTTTTTTGTTATATCAGAGTTTTTTCATTATCTCGTCGAAAACTTTATCCGACGGCGTCAAAGTGCTTTCGGACACTTCCCTCTCCGCTTCTTTTTTTGTGAGCGTTGTCGATACCGTCTCTGTGTCGCCGTTTGTCAGCGCGAGCGTCTCGGCGCCTTGCGCGACATTCTTACGGCGAAGCACGAAGAACAGCGCGCCCGTCAGGACGACGACAAGCGCTATCGTTATAAACAAGATCGGGCTTTGCAGAGCGGCGCCGATTGTGTCAGTTGAATTATGATCATAATTATAATAGGTACTTAAGCCAGTCTCCAGAGCAGCGTCAAGGTCGTTCGGATTGACGCCCGCTCTTAACTCGCAGTACGATAAAATATACGGAAACTCGCTTTCGATGATGCTCTTTATCTCATCGTTGTTTTCATCGGGATAATACAGCGTGATAAGCAGGTCGTCCTTGTTCGCTGTGGGCGCTATCTCGTATACAAGCTCGCCGAGGCGTTCTCTCAAAGACGCGACGTAGGCGTTCTGCGTGTTTTTTGATATTGTGCACTCTCTGAACGTGACATACGGGCTGCCCATCATTTCTTGAAGTTCTGCTTTTCTGTCACTGCTCGTACCTTTGACGACGTAGATGATATATCTGTTATACAGCGTCGTCACTCCGGACGAAGGATCGTATCCGTCAGACGAGACGATGACTGCCCCGATGTCGTCGGGATAGCCGTTTTCCTCCCAATCTCGGTAGATTTTATATCCTTCCGATCCGACAAGTGTAATATTTGCCACGTCGCCGTCGGTCGCCTCCGTCTCCGCCGCGAATGCGGAAAGCGAAAGCGCCGATACGACAAGCACGAGCATTATAAATAATGAGATGATTTTCTTCATATAAAACTCCTTTCTATGCTATTACAGCATTTGACGCAGTTTTTTCAAAGCGGAATTGTATCTTGAACACACTGTGCCGAGCGGCAAATTCAGTATTTTCGCTATCTCGCGGAATTTCATTCCCGCCGAAAGATGAAGCGCCACCGTCTCCCGCTCTTCGAGCGGAAGGCGCGCCAGCGCGCTCTCGACGTCCATCTTGACGCATGAGCGATATGACATATCGCTATAGTCGGGGATGTCGTCGGTCAGCTCTTCAAAGCCTTTCTTTCTCACTTTGTCAACTGCCATGTTGTGCGCCATCATAAAAATATATGCGCGCGGATTGAGAACAGGGGATGTGATATTATGGCGCAAAAGGCGCAAAAACATATCCTGCATAACGTCTTCCGCGTCGTCGCGCGTTCCGACGATACGGTAGATAACGGTGAACACAGGTGTTTTCATATCGTTGTAAATATCCGCAAATGCGGCTTTGTCGCCGGCCAACATCGCCTCAAATTTGCCGTTGAATTCCTTTTTATCCATTGTGCTTCCTCCGTTCGTATATTAAGACGAATGAAAAAGGCTTTTTATTTGAGATTTTCGAAAATATTTTATCATTTTTGATCAACAATTACAACGTCTTCGACAAAAAGCAATTTTTTTGCCTGTTTTTTGATTTTAATATTGCAAGAGAGCGTTTTTTGTAGTAAAATATATTCCATATTTTATTGAATACATGCGAGGAAAAAATGAAAGAAAAAGTCGCAATTCTCGACTGCGGCGGTCAGTACACCAAAGTCATCGACCGCAAAGTCAGAGAGCTCGGAGTATATACCGACATATTGCCGCTCGGCGCAGAGCTTGAAAAAATAAAGGATTATTCGGCGCTCATCCTCAGCGGCGGGCCGTCGAGCGTATGGAGCGAGGGCGCCCCGAAATACGACGCCGCGATATTCGATATCGGCAAGCCGATACTGGGCATCTGCTATGGGATGCAGCTGATAAACGAGCATTTCGGCGGGAGAGTACTCCCGCAGGTCAAGACCGAATACGGTCAAACGGAGATAGAGATAGACACATCTTGCCCGCTTTTTGACGGGCTCGACGCGTCGCAAAAGGTGCTGATGAGCCACGGCGACGCCGTGAAAGTGCTCGCAGACGGGTTTAAATGCGTAGGCAAAACGGGCGACGTCGTAGCGGCGATATACGACAGCGAGCGAAAGATCGTAGGCGTGCAGTTCCACCCCGAGGTAGAGCTGAGCGAAAACGGCGTGAAAATGCTCGAAAATTTCCTGCGCGGCATATGCGGACTGAAAGAGGTCTACGCACTTGAAGACAGGATCGAGACGTCGGTAAAAATGATACGCGAACGCGTCGGCGACGGAAAGGTCATCGTGCTCGTGTCGGGCGGCGTCGATTCCGCCGTGACGGCGGCGCTGCTCGTGCGTGCGCTGAAACCGGAGCAGGTATATGCGATACATATCGATCACGGTCTTATGCGCAAGAACGAGAGCGATCTCATCTGCGCAAATCTGTACAAGCTCGGACTTACGCAGATGCGCCGCATCAACGCGGAAAACGAATTTTTCAATACGGCTCTCGACATCGACGGCGTGCATTACGACACACTTTCAAACACGACGGATCCCGAGCAAAAACGCGACATAATCGGGTATATGTTCTTCGACGTCACAAATAAGGCGGCGAAGGAAATCAACTTGGATTTTGAGACGGCTTATCTGGCGCAGGGAACGCTCCGTCCCGACCTGATAGAATCGGGCAATCCCGACGTTTCCGGGTACGCGCACAAGATAAAAAAGCACCACAACGACGTCGACATCATACGCGCGCTGCGCGACCGCGGACACGTCATCGAAACGAACTGGGACTGGCACAAAGACGAGGTGCGTCAGGTGGCACGCCTTCTCGGACTCGATGAGGAGATAGCGTCACGCCAGCCGTTCCCCGGTCCGGGACTCGGCGTGCGGCTGATATGCTGCGACGGCGCCATTCCGGATCAGCCGAGGGAAAAAGTCGAAGCTGTCGAAAAATTCGTCGAAAGTGAGAGCGGCGGCTCGCTGACAGTCAGGCTCGGACCGGTGAAATCGGTCGGCGTGCAGGGCGACAACCGTTCATACAAGACGCTCTCGACGCTTTACGGCGGCGGCATCGACGGCGCGGATTTTGATATGATATCGAAGATCGCGCGCGAGATACCGAATAAATTCGACTATATCAACCGCGTCGCATACTGCGTGTCCGACGGAGCGCACGACGCGGACGGCGTAGAGTGCGCAGGTATGCACATCTGCCGCGAAACGGCTGATCTTCTTCGTGAGATCGACGCGATAGTGACGAAAAACATAATGAACAAGAGAATAGCGCAGTGCTTCGCGGTCCTCTTCCCGATGTCGGTCGACAAGGGCAAAAAATATTCGTGCGCCATTCGTGCCGTGCTGACGAGCGACTTTATGACTGCAAGCTCGGCGATGCCGGGCGTCGACTTTACGATCGACGCATTGAAAAACACAGTCGATGAAATAAAGGCGGCGGTCGGAGATAAAATAAGCATGATATTCTACGACGTAACGGGCAAACCGCCCGCGACGGTCGAGTGGGAGTAAATAAAAATCCTTGCCGCGAGGCAAGGATTTTTATTTTTATAAATTCGGCACAAAGCTCGGCATCAGTTCGAGTTTGAACGCGTTCTGCGCGTGCTTTTTGTCGATGAGCTCCTTTGTTTCGGGATCGTCGATGACGCCCTCGCGTATATATCTGTCGAGCTCCGCGTATGTGAAGCCGAGGTTATCCTCGTCCGTCTTGCCGCAAAGACCGTCCGACGGCACCTTATCGACAAGCTCTCGCGGCAGTCCGAGATAGCGGCCTATCTCTCTGACCTCGCGCACCACAAGGTGCGACAGCGGGCTGAAATCGCCGACCGAGTCGCCGTAGCGCGTCGAATATCCCACCCAGTCCTCCGAGAGAT
>CAJONA010000083.1 GCA_905235755.1 uncultured Clostridia bacterium | reverse complement strand
CTGGTCCAGAAGTCGTTGTAGTAATCAAACATGCGGTCGAGCATCTTCTCGGGCGTGATGTTCCAGTAGAACTCATAGGTATCGGGCATTAGCAGGCAGGCGATGGTCTGCGGCGTCTTGCCGGCAGTTGAGCCGTTTTCGTCGATGCTCGGCGCGCTCTGGTTTGAATACGGGCGGCTGACGTATTTGTCCGTCGGCGTTTTGGTGCGGTTTATCGCCGCATCCGACGTCGTTGTTTTCGGGGACGGACGCTTCATCAGGAAAACGAAGGTCGGGTCGTTCTCTATCTGATGCAAGTGTCTTAACATCTGCGGTGCGCTCTGATATCTGTCGGCGGGATTTTTCTGCATAGCGCACAAAATTATCTGTTCGAGCCCCGACGGTATGTTCGGATTGAGGCGCGTCGGGGGGACGGGTTCTTCATTGATCTGTTTAAGAGCTATTGCGATCGTGTCTCCTGTGAAGAAGGGTAACTCACCCGTCACCATCTGATAGAACATACATCCGAGCGAATATATATCACTGCGGTTGTCGATCGTCTTGCCCTGCGCCTGTTCGGGACTCATATAATATACCGTTCCTATGGCGTTGTTTGCCGTCAGAGTCTGATCCTTGGCGTCGAGCATTTTTGCAATGCCGAAATCCATCACCTTGACGTATCCGCCTTCGAGCAGCATTATGTTCTGCGGTTTTATATCCCTGTGCACCACGCCGTTCTGATGCGCGTGATCGAGCGCGCGCAATATCTGTGCGATATAGATCGACGCGTCGCGCCAATCTATCGGGCCGTTTTTGTTCGACATATATTTATTTAACGTCATGCCCTCGAGATATTCCATAACTATGAATTTCTGCGGACCGTCGACGACGACGTCGTATATCTTGACGATATTGTTATGATTGAATCTCGCTATCGCCTGCGACTCTATGATGAAGCGGCGCACAATGTTCGGGTTTGACTGAAATTGTTCATGAAGCATTTTTACGGCGACGCGGCGCTTCATTACCGTGTCCATTGCGGCAAATACAACAGCCATTCCGCCCTGACCGACGGACTTTTCTATTATGTACCTGTTGCCTATCTTTTTTCCATTGTAATTTGAGTAATCTATTGTTTTATCCATATTCAGCTCTCTCTCTGTTCATTTACAAACGTCAGTCAAAATTTTCCTATGACAGCGGTTATGTTGTCCGCGCCGCCGCGCTCGTTCGCTATCTCGATGAGTTTGTTCACTTTCTTTTCTATGTCCTCTGTCGTTTCCTCGACGGCGGGATCGGTTTCATATACCGTTTTGAAAAGCAGGTCACTGTCCATATAATTCGAAAGTCCGTCAGAGCAGAGCAAAATATATCCGCCGCCCTCCCATTCTTTAAGATCGGCGATGAAGTAGTCGACTCTCGCCTTTTCGCCGACGCCTATCGCGCGCGTGATGACGTTGCGGCGCGGGTAGGTCTTTGCCTCCTCCTCCGTCAGTTTGCCGCTGTCGACGAGATACTGCACGAAGGAGTGGTCGCGCGAGATCTGTATCGCGCTGTATTTTGTTATCATGTAAAGGCGGCTGTCGCCGATATTGACGGCGAACAGTTTGTCTTTGTATATGAGCGCCGCGACGAGCGTAGTGCCCATGCCGTGATTGTCGGGATTTTCCATCGACATTTTGTATACGGCCTTGTTGGCTGCGTCGCACGACGACACCAAATAATATTTGATGTACGCGTCGACGGTGTTTTCATCGTCCTCGTCTGTCGGGGATTCCGACGAGAACATCGAATGGGTGAACGTTTCGACGGCGGTCTTTGAAGCGATGTCGCCGGATTTGTGTCCGCCCATTCCGTCGCACACGACGAGGAGCGTCGCCTGACCGCCCCACATCGGGATCGTCATGAAACTGTCCTGATTTATCTGACGTTGTCTTCCGACGTCGGTATTGCCGTAATAAAGCATATAGTAAAGCCCTTTCAGGAATTTTTATTTGTCTTTGCGCGGAGCTGGCCGCACGACGCGTCGATGTCCGAGCCGAGACGGCGGCGGACTGTCGCCGTTATTTTGTTTTCTTCGAGCGTTTTTGCGAACGCGTCGACGCTCGCTCTGTCGGTCGGGATAAAGCCTCGCTCCGTTACGTTGTTCACGGGGATGAGGTTGACGTGAAGCGGCATGTCGCGGCAGTATTTTTTCAGCACCGACGCGAGTTTTTCGGCGTCGGACGCCGAGTCGTTTTTTCCGCTGACAAGCGTGTATTCAAACGATATCCGCCGCCCTGTCTTTTTGAAATAATCGCCGCACGCCGTGAGAAGCTGTTCGATATTCCAGCGCTTGTTGACGGGCATGAGAGATGTGCGCGTTTCGTCGTCTGCCGCGTGAAGCGATATCGAGAGCGTTATCGGGAAGCCCTCGTCGGCGAGAGCGTATATTTTATCGACTATTCCGCAGGTGGAGAGGGAGATGTGTCTGTACCCTTTGTTAAGCCCGTCTGCCGAGCCGACGAGACGCAGAAATTTTATGACGTTCGCGTAATTGTCGAGCGGCTCGCCGATGCCCATCATCACGATGTTCGACACGCGCTCGCCGGAGTCGCGCTCGGTGCTTATCACTTGCGAGAGCATCTCGGACGGCAGGAGCTTTCGCGTCATTCCGCCTATCGTCGACGCGCAGAACGCGCAGCCCATCGGGCAACCGACCTCGGAAGAGATACATACCGTGTTCCCGTGCTTGTATTTCATAAGCACGCTCTCGACTGTTTCGCCGTCGTATAGTCGGTACAGATATTTCACCGTTCCGTCGCTCGATACCTGCTTTTTTTCGATCTTCGCCGTTGCGACGAACGCCGCCGCGTCGAGTTTTTCGATAAGCGTGCGCGGCAGGTTTTTCATTCCGTCAAAGTCGGCGCCCTTGATCAGCCAGCCCTGTATCTGCTTCGCGCGGAACTTCGGCTCGTCAAGCGTCTCGACAAATTCCGTGAGCTCGGGCAAAGTCATTGATAAAATATCTGTTTTTTGCATTTGAATTTCCTTTATTTTCTGTGCAGTTTTGCGATGAAAAAGCCGTCTGTACCGTGAATATGAGGGAAAAGCTCGCACATTCCGTCCGTTTTTATGTCGCCGATATCAAACGGAGAAAGCGAAAAGTCGCTCCTCTCCGCCAAAAACGCGTTCACCACGTCGGCGTTTTCGCGCTTGTTCAGCGTGCAGGTCGAATAAACGATGTCGCCGCCGCTGCCAAGATACGCCGCGTTCGTTCGCAAAATTTCAAGTTGCAGCGCGGGCAGGCTTTTTATATCGTCGGGGGACTTATAGCGTATATCCGGCTTTTTCGCCATGACGCCGAGCCCCGAGCACGGCACGTCGCAGATGATCTTGTCGGCGCGCGGCATGTTTTCGCGCCGCTTTGTCGCGTCCTGCACGTCCGTCTTTATGATAGATATGCCGAGCTTTTCCGCCGCGCCGTCGATAAGCCCTATCTTGTTTTTGTGCAGGTCGAAGGAGTATATCGCGCCTTCGTTTTTCATTTGGAGCGCCGCGCCGACGCTTTTTCCGCCCGGGCAGGCGCAGCAGTCGATGACCGTGTCGCCCGCTTTTGCGCCGAGCGCCTCGACGGCAAGCTGGGACGCCTCGTCTTGAACTATGAACAGCTCCGAGAACGCTTCGAGCTTTTCCGTCGGAACGGATCCGCGCAGCTTCACGCCGCAGGGCGCATATTTTGTGCGCCGCGCTTCTATGCCGCTATCCGCGAGCTTCGATATCAGCTCGTCGGGAGTTGTTTTCAGCGTGTTGACGCGAAGCGTCATACGCGGCGCGCGAGAGAGCGCGGATAGCAGTTTTTCGGATCCGATCCCGTAGTCGCCAAGCCACATTCGGCATATCCATTCGGGCACGGAATACGAAACTGATAGATATTTTACAAAATCTTTCTTTCTGTCGGGGAAGGGGATATCGTCTTTTTTTCTTATATATTCGCGCAGGACGGCGTTGACGAACGCGCCGCTGTTTTTCGGCGCGTAAAAGCGCGTGCACAGCTTCACGCTCTCGTTGACAGCCGCCGATTCGGGGACTTTGTCCATATATTTCAGTTGATACAGCCCCGTTTCGAGTATCGTCAGCACTTTTATATCAATGTCGGATATGTCGCGCGAGGAGAGCGCCGAGATAATATAGTCGAGCGTGATCTTTCTTTCGATGACGCCGTAAAACAGCGCCGTGAAAAACGCGCGTTCCACGCCCGAAAAGCCGAATTTTTTTATCGCCGCGTCAAGCTCGATATTTGAATATCCGCGGCTCTGCGCCGTTTTCAGCAGTGTGGAAACTGCGGCTTCTCTTTCGTTCATTTGTTTGCCTGTTCAAATCTGTCGCCGACGGCGCATCCGCGTCCGCGGACAAAGTCGCCCGCGCTCATTTCCTTTTTTCCTTCCGGCACAAGGCGCGTTACGCGCAGCACGCCGTCGCCTGTCTTTATATCTATATACCCGTCGCCTTTTGCCGAAAGCGACACTGTTTCCCCGTTTTCGCCGTCTGTATCGCCGCCCGACGCCGTCGCTTTTGCAAGTTTTACCGTCTTGCCGTTGAGAGTCGCCGTCGCGCACGGCGACGGATAAAGCGCGCGGATCTGATCGACCGTGTTTTTCGCCGGACGCGAAAAATCTATTATGCAATCAGATTTTTCGATTTTTGACGCGTATGTCGCAAGCGAGCCGTCCTGCTTCGTTCTTTTTGCCGTGCCGTTTTCGAGAGCGCGAAGCGTTTCGATCATCATTTCGCCGCCGAGGCGCGCGAGCGCGTCATATATTGTGCCGAATGGCTCGTCGGTAAAAGTCAGCGCGCGGCTCATTATCATGTCGCCCGTGTCGAGCCCTTCGTCCATTTGCATTATCGTAACGCCGATATCCTTTTCGCCTTCCATAATGGCGCGCTGGATGGGCGCGGCGCCGCGGTATTTCGGCAAAAGCGAGCCGTGAATATTGATGCAGCCGTACTTTTTCGGCGCGTCGAGGATATATTTCGGCAAGATCTTGCCGTATGCCGCGACGATGATGACGTCGGGCATAAGCTCGTTTATCTCTTTTTCAAATGCGCCGCCTTTGAGAGTCTCGGGCTGATATATCGGCAGACCGAGCCGCTCCGCCTCCGTTTTGACGGGAGAGGGCGTCAGTTTGTGCCCGCGGTCCTTCGGCGCGTCGGGAGTCGTAACGACTCCGACGATCCCGCCGCCGAACTCACTTTCGGCGAGCATTGTCAGCGCCGTCGACGCGAACGTCGGCGTGCCCATAAAAACTATCCTCACTTAATCCTCCGTGTATTCCATATCGGTCGCTATCGCCGTATAAAGCTTGCCGTCAAGATGGTCTATCTCGTGGCAGAAGCAACGCGCGAGAAGTCCCTCGCCCTCGTATTCGCGCACTTTGCCCGTGCGGTCGAGCGCGCGAACTTTGACGTTCAGCGGGCGCGTTACGG
>CAJONA010000082.1 GCA_905235755.1 uncultured Clostridia bacterium | reverse complement strand
CTCCCTTGTGCAAAGTAGCGTAGCGGCGGTGCCGCAATGAATGACGACCTGAATGGTCGTCAGAACGGCACCGTGACCGAGCCCGCAGGCGAGACAGCTATCGCGGAGCGACTGAGGGATTGTCCTTTCCCGTGCAACACGGGAGTTTCGCTCTTTTCTTTCGGGGAGCGAAAGAAAAGAAGCACAAAAGAAAGCTCTTGTCGGCTGCACTTCTCTCGGCGTTCTGTGGCGCTGCTGTCTCGCAAGCATCGACAGGTCGCCATACGCCGAAGGTCGTTTGCTGATAAAGCCGTAAGCACGCGACATAGCGCGAACATATCGCCCCACGGGCGATTTATTTTGTACAGATTTTCTATTCTTGCACGCATCGCGTGCCGATAACGACAAAATTTTATCTTATGCGGCACGCGTTTCAGCTATGGCTTGAACTAAAGCGCCCTTTTGCGTGGTTCCGGCGGTTAATTTTGCCGCGCAAAATTAAAAAGCGGAGACGCCGTGCGGCGACGCTTTAGACGGGGAGCAAAACAACGTGCGCTTGCGGCTTTATCTGCAAATAACAGCGGTCAAGCGGCACGCTTGTCTGCTTCTTTTCGTTCTTTTCTTTCAGATAAAGAAAAGAACATCTCCCTGCGCCGATGCGGCGCGAACAGTGCACGCGGCGCGAGAGAAAAGCGCCGCAGACAAAACAAAAAACGGCGGCAGGCGCCGCCGTTTCGATGCCGTGAGTTTCCTGTCACAGAATTGTCTGCGCCAGAATGCCGACGATGATGAGCGCTACCGCGCCGAGTATCGTCAGCATCAGTTCGTTGCCGTTTGTGCCGTACTGCTTCGCCGCGCGCGCCGTCTCCTCCTCGCGGATGTAAAAATGCGCGCTTTCGTCGGCTTCTTCCTCGACCGTGCCGACGATGCGACCGAGCGCGGCCGATCGTTTATACATTTTCAAAATGTTCGCCTTCTTATCAAAACCGAGCTCGTCGAGCGTCTTTGCGCTTTCCGGCGAATATACGCCGTTTTCCATCAGCGCACGCACGAGCGCGCCGTTCACTACTTTTGTGAAATAAATGAACACGAGCGCTATGATCATGCCGAATATGATGAGCCATATCGCGCGCTTTAAATTGTCGACGTCTATTATCGCCGCCGCGATTTGATACAGATACATTTAAAAACCTCCGTTATCGCTGGATTTTTTTGGATTTTATACCAATATTGTTCCGAAAAGAACATTTGTTCTTAAAGGGCATATCCCCGCGATGCGCTTTTACAGCGAGTCCACAAAGTCGTCGCCGCAAAGCAGACGCAGCACCGCGTCAAGATCTTTATTGTCGGAAAAGCCGATGTTTATAGTGCTGTTTTCGCCGTTTTGGACTATCTTGATCGGCCTGCCGAGATGCTTGCTTACGCTTCGTTCAAGCTGCCGCGTGTAGTCGAGATCGGTTTCCGCCTTTTTTTCGGTCGGCGCCTTTGGCGGAGCGTTCAGCTCCCTGACGAGCTTCTCAGTCTCGCGCACGGACATCGCGCGAAGTATTACATTGTCGGCGGCGCGCTCGATGCTCGATTTATCCTTGATCCCGAGCAGCGCTTTCGCGTGCCCCTCGGAAAGTTGCCCGTCGGCGACGTATTTCATCACCGCCGGCGGAAGTTCGAGCAGACGGAGCGAATTCGTTATGGCGCTCCTTGAGCGGCCTACCCTCCGCCCGACTTCCTCTTGCGTCAGCCCGTATTCCTCGATGAGCGCGGAAAATGCCTCCGCTTCCTCGATGGGATCGAGGTTTTTGCGCTGTATGTTCTCGACGAGCGAGATTTCGGCGGCTTTTTTGTCGTCGGCGCTTATGACCGTTATCGGAACTTCACTGAGCCCCGCCATCCTCGCGGCGCGCCAGCGGCGTTCGCCTGCGATTATATGGTATCTGCCGTCGATCTTGCGGACCGTTATCGGCTGTATAACGCCGTATTCGGCTATCGAATCGGCGAGAGCGGAAAGCGCCTCGTTATCAAAATTCTTTCTCGGCTGGTCGGGATTCGGCTCGATGTCCGATATTCGCGCGACGCTCGCGCCTTTTTCCGCGTCTTCGCTGTTGTCGAGCAGTATTGCGTCGAGCCCTCTGCCGAGTCCACCTTTTTTAATAGCCATATTTTTATATCCTTTCCATCAGTTCCGCGGCAACGTCGGAATATTGAAGTCCGCCGCGCGAGTATTTATCATAATATTGTATCGGCATACCGTAGCTCGGAGCTTCAGAAATGCGCACGTTTCGCTGTATCGGGGTCTTAAACAGCTTGTCGGCGTAGTATTTCTTTATCTCGTCGAGCACCGAAACGGACAAGTTCAGTCTGCCGTTATACATCGTGATGAGTATTCCGGTGAGCGTAAGCGACGGATTATACAGCTTTTTCACCTGCTTGACCGTCGTCATTATCTGCGAGAGCCCTTCGAGCGAGTAATATTCGCACTGCATCGGTATCACCACGCCGTCGCCTGCCGCGAGAGCGTTGACCGTGAGCAGTCCGAGCGACGGCGGACAGTCGATTATCGCATAATCGTAGCTCTTGCTTATGGCGTCGAGCGCGTTTTTGAGACGCGCTTCGCGGTTTTCGAGGTCCGCAAGCTCAAAATCCGCAGCCGCCAGCGGCATGCTCGCCGGAATGACGTATAAATTCTTGAAATCGGTCTTTATCACGGCGTCGCTCGCGGGGCGCCTTCCTATAACTATATCGTACGACGTCACCTGCGGCTTTCTCACGCCGACGCCGCTCGTCGCGTTGCCTTGCGGATCGAAATCGACGAGCAGAGTGCGTTTTCCGGCTATTCCGAGCGCCGCCGCGATATTTACGGCGCTCGTCGTCTTGCCGACGCCGCCTTTTTGGTTTGCAAAGACTATAGTTTTCATGCTTTTCCCGCCTTTGTGAGTATCATTACAATAATTATATCACCGCGCTGACGATATGTCAATACGTTCCACGTGGAACCGAATGCGTTATTTTTCGACAGAATGAGATGTTCTACGTGGAACATAAAGAAAAAAGCGCCGATCTCTCGGCGCTTTTACAGGAGAAAGACTCAGCGCGGCGCTTTTTTGACCGTGATAATGACGCTCGCCGACGCTTCATCCTCGGAACTGACGCTTTCGGCGTCGATACCCGCACGCTTTGACGTCTGAATGAGACGGTCTATCGAGTTGAACAAAAACCGCGGATCGCCGAGCGAGATCTTCGCGCCCGACACGACGCTTTCGTCGAATATCTCGCACGGTACGTATTTCAGTCCGAGCGTCAATGCGGCGCGAAAGCGGATTTCGTCCGAAACGAGCATATACAGATCGCATGCGGGCGCGGGACAGACGGGAAGCGGCTTGCCGAAGCATTTTTTCATCTTTTCCGTCTCGCGCCTGAGCTCGCCCTTTGTAAACTTGATCTTCAACTTTTTCGGATCGGGACATATCATATCGACGGGGATCTGCCTGATCTCTCGCTCGTTCTGCGGCATTTTCATCACCTCGGAATGAGGATAGCACATTTGTAAATAAAAATGCGCGAAAACTTTGCCGTCGAAAAGACGGAGTTTCGCGCATAAAATCCGCCAAATTGCCGCCTTAAAGCGGTTTTTTGACTATTTGAGCGTATTTTCTCGGATAAATCTTCGGCGTTGACGCCGTTTTTTTGAATATAAGAGTGCATCTTTCGGAAATTTCACCGTCTATGTCGGTGAGCGTGCCTGCGTCGCAGGAAACGACTTCAAGCGAGAGCGCCTTTGCCGCGCCCGCCGCTTCTGCGAGCTCCTCGCCGCCCTTTTTGCCTTTCATTGCGACAAAAAGCCCTCCGACTTTGACAAAAGGCGCGCAAAGTTCCGCAAGAACATTTGTTTGTGCAACCGCTCGCGCGGTGACACAATCGAACGATTCACGCATCGCCGTGAACGCCAGTTCCTCTGCGCGTCCCGTCACGACGGAGACGTTTTTCAGTCCGAGCGCGCATGCGGCTTTTTCTATGAAAGCTGTCTTTTTCGCCGTCGCGTCGAGCGCCGTTATCTTGAGCTCGGGGCGCGCTATTGCAAGTGGGAGCGACGGAAATCCGCCGCCGCTGCCGACGTCGAGCAGTGACGCTCCCGTCGGAAAAATATCGGCGGGGATCAGGCAGTCTGCAAAGTGGCGCGAGATGACGAGTTCCTCGTCTCTTATCGCGGTGAGGTTTAGCGTTTTGTTCGTTTCGATAAAGATCTCGCACAGCTCGCCGAGCTTATTTACGATGTCGTCAGTCGCGTAACGCGATATCCCGTTCTGCGCGAACGAGACTTTGCAAAGGCGGGAAAATTCAGCTCTCTCCATCATTTTTCTCCTTTTTCGGCTTGTGTGCGTCGATGTAGATGAGCAGCACCGCGATATCTGCGGGCGAAACGCCCGATATGCGCGCCGCCGCGCCTATCGAGAGCGGGCGGTGCTTTGTCAGTTTCTGCGCCGCCTCTGTCGAGAGCCCTCGGATGCTCATAAAATCTATGTTTTCGTCGAGGCGTTTGCTCTCGAGTTTTTCAAATCTTTCGACATCGGCGAGCTGCTTTTTGATGTATCCTTCGTACTTGATGTCGGTCTGAACGGTGAAGATCACGCCATTCGGAAGCGTCGGGCGCGCCGCGTCGACGGGCGCCAGCATCCCGTATGTTACGGCGGGACGGCGGAGTAGCTCCGCGAGGCGTATCCCCGTTGAAACGGGCGGCTCACCGCACGACGCGAGTATGTCGTTCAGCTCTTTCGACGGCGGCAAGACCGTCGAGAACAGACGTTCTTTTTCTGCGGCGATAAGCTCTTGCTTGCGCTTGAAGCGAGTGTATCTGTCGTCGGTTATCAGCCCGACATCGTGTCCGAATTCAGTCAGCCGCGCGTCCGCGTTGTCTTGACGAAGAATGAGGCGGAACTCGGAACGCGACGTCATCATCCTGTACGGCTCGTTCGTGCCCTTTGTGACGAGGTCGTCGATGAGCGTGCCGATATATGACGAGTTGCGCGAAAGCGTGAAGGGCGAAAATCCCTTGACATATCTCGCGGCGTTTATGCCCGCGATCAGCCCTTGCGCGGCCGCCTCCTCGTAGCCCGATGTGCCGTTGAACTGTCCTGCGCCGAAAAGTCCCGATACAGCCTTGAATTCCAGCGACGGCGAGAGCTGCGTGGGATCGGCGCAGTCGTATTCTATGGCGTATGCCGGGCGCATGACGACGGCGTTTTCAAAGCCCTTTAGCGAGTGGAGCATCTCAAGCTGAACGTCGGCGGGCATTGACGACGAAAATCCCTGCAAATAAAGCTCGCCCGAGCCTTCTCCCATCGGTTCGAGAAAGAGCTGGTGGCGCGCTTTGTCGGGGAAGCGCACGATCTTGTCCTCGATCGACGGGCAGTAGCGCGGTCCGATGCCGTGTATCTCGCCCGAATAAAGCGGCGAGCGCGAGATATTGTCGCGGATTATTTTATGCGTTTTTTCGTTTGTATACGCGATGTAGCAC
>CAJONA010000081.1 GCA_905235755.1 uncultured Clostridia bacterium | reverse complement strand
GACGACGTGCATTGGCAGTTCGTCGATGAGAGCTGCCGCGCCTTGAAAAAGCGATAAACTATATGACCTCATCCCCAAAACGATGGAACAAGGAATACGGTCTTGTCGTGCGCCCGTTTACGATAGACACATGGGACTTCACAAACGATCCCGCCTCGCAGACTGACCGCCGCATCCACGAAAACGAGCCGATGTGCGCAATGCACGGCGACAACTCCGGCGTGTACGAGGCGATGAACATTCTTGCTTTTTTCAATGATAAGCTCGGTGAGCATGATAAGGCGGAAGAGTGGAGAAGCCGCGCCGCAGAACTGAAAAACAATATGTTCAAACACCTGTGGAACGGCAAATTCTTCATCCATCAGCTCCATATAAACCATGACGGCATAGACGACAAAGAAAACGAGCGGCTGTCTCTCTCGAACGGGTATGACATCAATCGCGGAGTGACGGACATTTCGCAGTCGCGCTCGATAATCGAAGAGTATATGGCGCGCAGAAAGACGACAACGGCGTTTGCCGAGTGGTTCAGTATCGATCCGCCGTATGCGGATTTTAAAGGATATGCACCGGGAAAATACGTAAACGGCTCGATTTCGCCGTTCACGGCGGGTGAGATCGCTTTGGCGGCTTTTAAAAACGGTTACGAAGAATACGGCTGGGACATAATATCCCGCTTTATCGACATTGCGGAAAGGGACAAAAGCGTCGCCTTTCTGTATTTTCCCGGCGACGGCGCGCCGCAAAACGGCTCAGGTCCGAGCGGATGGGGCTCGGCGGCGCTTCTTAACGCCGTCGACGAGGGGCTTTGCGGCGTCGTGGACAAGGATTGCCTGTATCGCGAGATCGATTTTTCGCCGCGCCTTGTCGTCACGGGGTATAAAGAGCTCCGTTTTATCACGGGCTATGAGCTTTCGCACAAGTTCGTCGACGTCAGATTCATCATCAAGGACGTCGGCATGAGATACAACGTTTATTCCGACGCCGAAAAGATAAACTTCCACATCTTTTTGCCCAAAGGCAAAACGTGCCGTGCGCTGATAGTCGACGGCGAGCAAACGCCGTTTGAGGCGGTACGCGTCGGCGACTCGGCATATGTCGATTTTTCATACGCTCCGAGCAGTCGCGTCAGCGCGGAAATACTGTTTTGAAAGATAAAAAATAAAGCACCGCACGCTGTGCGGTGCTTTATTTTTTATCAGCCGAGGTCGTCGAGATATCCGCCCTCGATCATCTTTTTCGCTTGCTTAATTGAGTTTACGGTGTTTATCGCCGTCGCGTTGCCGTGCGATTTGATAACGATCTTTTTAAGTCCCAAAAGCACCGCGCCGCCTGTCGAGCTCGTGTCGAGCGCCGCGCCGAGCTGTCCGAACGATTTTTTCACAAACGACAAGTCCGTGTCCTTCGGCGCGTTTTTCATAAGATACTGCGCCATCATACCCGAAACGGTCTTTGCCGCGCCCTCAAAGCTCTTTATCAGCACGTTTCCGGGGAAGCCGTCAGTCACGATGACGTCATATTTGCCGCTCAGCGCGTCGCGCGCCTCCATATTTCCGACGAAATTCAGCCCGCTCTCTTTGAGAAGCGCAAACGCTTCTTTTGTCAGGTTGTTGCCTTTCTTGTCCTCGACTCCCACGGAAAGCAGAGCGACGGCGGGCTTTTCGATCCCGTACACGCTCTTTATGTAACTTGAGCCGTAGCGTGCGAAGTCGAGCAGATTGTCTGCGTCGCAGTCCATATTCGCGCCGCAGTCGGCGATAAGCACCGTCTTGCCGTTGTCGCACGGCATGAGCGCCGAAAGTCCGGGGCGCTCAACGCCCTCGCAGTTTCCTATAATTACTATGCTTCCGACCAAAACGGCGCCCGTGCTGCCCGCCGAGATAAGCGCCTTTATGCTGTCGTCGTCGCGCAGCATCTTTAACGCGCGAACGAGCGACGAGTCGCGCTTTTTGCGTATCGCCTCCGCGGGGAAATCGTCGTTTGTGATCATCTCCGTCGTGTGAACTATTTCAAGGCGACTGCGGTCAAACGTCTCGCCCGACAGCGAGTCTTCGATAAAATCTCTGTCGCCGACGGCTATTATCGAAACGCCGTCGACTTGATTTATCGCATCGGCGATACCCCTTGTCCATTCTTTCGGATTATCGCATCCGAAACAGTCGATAAGTATTTTCATAAACGCCGTGCCTTTCTCAAACGGTTATTTCTTGCTTTTCGAGATAATTCACGATGTCGCCGACGGTGACAAAATCCATCAGCTCCTCGTCGGGTATCGTAATGCCGTACTTATCTTCGAGCGTCATAAGAAGTTGAAGCGTGTCGAGCGAGTCCGCGCCGAGGTCGTCCTTTATCTTCGATGAGCGCGTTATCTCCGTATTTTTGAGCTTTAACTGTTTTATCAATATTTCTTTTACCTGATCGAACATATCGTTTACTCCTTAATTGTCTAATTTTTTGATGTAGGAACGGCGGCGCTTGTGCTCTACCGAATCAAAGCGCTTCCACATATTGCGAATGGCGTGGTTGTCTTCGAGGTTTAAATTTGTCTCGGCGTACTCGATGCCGCTCGTTTTCAGCATATCGTACAGCTTCGGCATAATCACGGTGCTCACGCCTTTGTTGAGATATTCGGGCGACACCGCTATCAGTCCGAGGTCGATGACGCGCGGCTTTTTTATCGCTTTGAGCAAACGAACGAGCGCCGCCGGCGTCAGCTTTCCTTTTGATTTTTGAACCGCTTTCGCTATCGAGGGGAAACATATCCCGAGACATACGACCTTGTCGTCCCTGTCGAGTATGACGGTGACAAACCTCATATCTATGATGAGTTTGAAATTCGCTATCATCATTTTTTTCATATTCTCGGTAAAAGGGACTGTGCCGTAAATATCGACATACGCTTCGTCGAGCAGGTCGAAAAAGCCGTCTTGATATTTTTTCAGAAACTCGTTCGTATTTTTTGCCGTGCCGAAACGAAGTCCGTACCGTTTCATGACGAATTCCGACATCTTTTCGAGTTCGGCGTCTTTTTCTTTCGGAGGATAGAGCTTGCTCTCCACCCAGTCTACCTCTTTAATATAGCCGCAATCCTCGATGAGCGAGCCGTAATAATCGGCGTTGTACTGTTCCTCGAACGTCGCAAGCTCGTCAAAGCCCTCTATAAGCAGTCCTTCGCGCTCGAGGTCGGAAAAGCCGAGCGGTCCGCAAACGGTGTCCATTCCCTTCTCGCGCGCCCAGTTTTCGACGGCGTCGAAAAGCGCGTGCGCGACCTCTTTGTCGTTCACCGCGTCAAATCGCGTGAAACGAACGCGGCGCTCGCCCGTCTTTAAATTGCTCGCTTTTTGGAGTATGCCGGAGATGCGCCCGACGATTTTTCCGTCGTCGTACGCGTTGAAATATACCGCCTCGCAAGTGTCATAGTATATGTAGTCCGTGCGAAATATCTTCTTCTCGTCGCTCCACAGCGGCGGGACGAAATTCTTGTTATCACGATACAGATCGAGCGGGAAATTCAAAAATTCCCGCTGCTGTTTTTTTGTCGTTACGCGCTCAACTGTCAACATATATACCTCTTATCTGTGGATCGAATGGAAGCTGACGCCCGTTGCGTTCGGCCCGCAGTGACTGCCTATCGTCGGGTTGACCTCGATCATTTCCACTTTCAGATCGGCGCCGAAGCGCTCCTTTATACGCGCGATGATCTGCTCGGAGATCTCCGTCGCGTCTGCGTTTGCGACCAAGATGCGGTGATTTCCGATATCGTCGCCGAGCTGTTCGACATAATCGAGTATCTTTTCTATCGCCTTGGCTCTTCCCTTTTCTTTGCCGATGCTCACCATTTTGCCCTCGTCGTTGACGTAGATTATCGGGCGAATGCCGAGAAGCGTCCCCATCGTGCCGGCAAGACCGGAAACGCGTCCGCTGTGCTTGAAGAATTTGAGGTCGTCGGCGAAGAAATAGACCGCAAAATGATCTACCTCCGTCTTTGCCCATTCCACGATTTCCTCCGCGCTCTTGCCCGCTTTGTACATATCTCCCACTTCGAGCACGATGTTGAGCGCGAGTATGGATATGCCTTTTGTGTCGATCTCATAGAATTTTCTGTCGGGATATTTTTTGAGCATTTCATCGACGGCTTTGTTCATCGCCTCAAATGAAGCGGACATCGCCGACGAAAAATGAACGTACAGTATGTCGTCGCCGTTTGCGAAATACGGCTCGAAATACGCCTTGTACGCATCGGCGTTGAGGGCGCTTGTGTTTGGGATCGTGCCGCTGCGGAGCATTTCATAAAAAGCGTGAGAATCGAATTCGTCAAAGTCCTCGTACGGCTTCGTCTCCTTTCCGTCGACGCTGTACGGCATGCTGATGAGCTTGTATCCGTGCTCTTTCGCGAGCTCCGGAGTCATGTCTGTGTCTGTGTCTGTGAATAATACGAGCATTTTGTCCTCCTTATTCGAGTATCATCATATAATCGTAGATCGGCTGTCCGCCGTCTATCATGATGACATCCGCGTATTTGTATTTTGCTTTGAGTTTGTTATATATATCCGCGGCGTCGGATTCTTTTGCGTCCTTGCCGCTGATGACCATTATTATGTCGTGATCGCCCGCGTCGAGACTTTCCGCGAGGTCGAGAAGCGCCTCGGGCGCGCTCGGCGAATCGGAGTATATGACGTCGTCGTCGGAAAAGCCTATATAGTCGCCGCTCTTTACAGACACGCCGTCTTTTTCCGTGTCTCTTATCGCGCGGCAGACGGTCGCCGTGACGACGCCGTCTATCGCCTCTTTCGCCTGCTCTGCGATCTCCTCCGCCGTGTCGCAGTTGAGGTCGAGCATCGATATCGCCGCATAGCCCTCGCCGACGCTGCGCGTTTCGATGACGGCGACGGCCGCCTTGTCATACAGCGACGCCGCCTGCTTCGCGGTCATTATTATATTGCCGTTGTTCGGGAATACGAGTATCGTGTCGGCGTTCATGCTGTCGAACGCGCGGAGGAAATCCTCCGCCGACGGATTCATGCTCTGCCCGCCGTCGACGACAGCGTCGCAGCCGAGCGCGGAGAACGTCTCCTTTATGCCGTCTCCCGCGGCGACGGCGACTATCCCGTATTTTTTATGCGGCAATGATTTTTTCGGATCGTAGCGGTTCTGCACAGTCGTTTCGTTGTGTTGAAGCGTCATGTTTTCTATCTTGACAGTCAGAAATTCGCCGTACCGCCTGCAATACGTCAGCACCTGTCCGGGATCCATAGTGTGCACGTGCACTTTGACGATACTGCCGTCGCGGAACGCGACGACAGAGTTGCCAACGCTGTTAAGATACGCGATAAAACCGTCGATATCGAAGTTTTCTATATCTGTCTTGGCGTTTTGGAGCCTGAGCAGAAATTCGGTGCAGTATCCGAATTCGAGCACGCTGTTCTCGTCGAACAGGGATATATCGACCGCCTTTGCCGACGGCGACGCTTCACCTGCGGCGCGATCCGC
>CAJONA010000080.1:5538-7155 GCA_905235755.1 uncultured Clostridia bacterium | reverse complement strand
GCGGTGCGACGACGTTGTAGGGGTTCCCCGACGCGAACTTGAGAGCGTTGGGGGTTCCCGTTTCAGGCGAGGGCAAAATATGTGTGCTTTCGGCTTTATCTGCACTACACAAGCGCTCAAGCGGCACGCTTGCGCATTTCTTTTCGTTCTTTTCTTGTTGCGCACAAGAAAAGAACAACGTGTGCGCCGATGCGGCGCGAGAGGACGCGGCGCTTTCTTGTGCGAGCAAAAAAAGTATGTCGTCCGCGCGCGGCGCGCACAATGCACGCGGCGCGGAAAAGATCGTCGCGCACCGTGAAATTGCCGCGCCGCGCGAAAAAAGCGGTCTATTGACCGCTTTCAATACGCTTTATAGCGTCCTTTATCTCGTCGAGCGTAAATCCGTATCGCGTCAGCGATGAAACGGCCTTTATCCTCGATGCGCTGTCCTCGAAAATGCCCGCTCCGCCCGATCTTCGTATTCGGTCGGCGCAGATATCGACGTAGTCGATGTCGCTGTCTTCAAGCGCACGCGCCATCGCGTCTTGCGCGAACCCTTTTGAGAAAAGCTCGTTTTTTATACGTATGCTTCCGTAAAGGCGGCGCTTTGCCATATCGTCGACGAGCGCGCACGCCATGTCGTATTCGTTTATATAGCCGTGTCCCTCGATAAAATCGACAGCCTCATCCGCCACGTCGCGCGAAAAGCCGCGCGTGACGAGCTTCGTTTTCAGCGCCCGCTTTGTGTTCTGCGAATAGTAGAGCAGTTTCAGCCCCGTCTTTATCGCGTCCGTCTTTTTCATTGCGAATACGACGGCATCGAATTTTTCCCCGTCGATGACCGTCTCCGTCTCCGTTTCGCTCGGTATGCCGAGCTCCCCGAAAAAATCGGCCGCTATCGCACCCGATATGTGCTGAACGCTCCTGCCTTCGCGCGCCGTCAGTTTGCAAACGACCTCCTCGCCGCTTGGCGAGGGGGTCGTTTCAATAAGCATGAATTCCATTATTCGTCAGCGTCTACGCCGAGCACGCGGATGTCAAATCCGTCGTCGTCATCTATACCGTCGCCGCCGATCTCGCCCGTCGGATCGTCGTCCTCATCGAGAGAATACGTCTCCTCGGGAACGATGTCCACTTCCTCCGCCTGAGACTTTATCTTTGCCTCTATCTCGTCCGCGAGCGCGGGATTTTTCTCCAAAGCGAGCCGCGCCGCCTCTTTGCCCTGCGCTATCTTCTCGCCGTTGTAATAGAAGAACGAGCCGCTCTTTTTGATTATGCCGAGGTTTGTCGCTATTTCGAGTATCTCGCCGACCTTCGATATGCCCTTGCCGTAGATTATCTCAAATTCCGCCACTTTGAACGGCGGCGCGACCTTGTTCTTGACGACCTTGACTTTCACCTTGTTGCCGTAGACGTCGCCGCCCTGTTTGAGCGATTCTGTCTTGCGGACGTCAAGACGCACCGACGCGTAGAATTTCAGCGCGCGACCGCCCGTCGTCGTCTCGGGGTTGCCGTACATAACGCCCACTTTTTCGCGCAGCTGGTTTATGAATATGGCGACGCAGTTCGTCTTTGATATGATTCCCGAGAGCTTGCGGAGCGCCTGCGACATGAGCCTTGCTTGAAGTCCGACGTGGC
>CAJONA010000080.1:0-5498 GCA_905235755.1 uncultured Clostridia bacterium | reverse complement strand
GACGACAACGTCCACCGCGCCCGAACGGACGAGATGCTCCGTCACGTCGAGCGCCTGCTCGCCGCTGTCGGGCTGTGATACGAGAAGCTCCTCGATATCGACTCCGAGCGCCTTCGCATATACCGGATCGAGCGCGTGCTCGGCGTCGATAAACGCCGCCGTGCCGCCCTTTTTCTGGACTTCCGCCACGATATGGAGCGCGACCGTCGTCTTGCCTGACGATTCCGGCCCGAATATCTCAACTATCCTGCCGCGCGGCACGCCGCCGATGCCGAGCGCAAGGTCGAGCGTCAGCGAGCCCGTGGAGACCGCTTCGACGTTCATTCTCGCGTTTTCGCCGAGGCGCATTATCGTGCCCTTGCCGAAATCCTTTTCTATCTGCGTCAAAGCCGCCGCGAGAGCTTTTTTCTTCTCGTCGCCCGACGCCTGTTCGACTGCCGTGTTTTTCTTTGTCTGTTTCATTTATTTATAGCCCTTTCTCGTTTTTAACTGTTAAAAGAGTCTGTGCCGTCTGTGTCGTCGTCCGCTTCTTCCATAGCGTCGGAGTCTATCTCCGTCTGCCTTACGGGAGCGAATTTGACTATCTTCGTGTCGCCGTCGATGCGCATTACCTTGACGCCCGACGTGTTCGAGCCGAATATGTTTATCCCCGCGACGGGCGTTCTGATGATAGTTCCCTCGTCGGTGATTATCATTATATCGTCGCCGTCGTCGACCGTGGCTATGCCCGACAGATATCCCGTCTTTTCCGTTATCTTGTGGCAGATGATGCCCGTCGTGCCGCGCGCGTGAGACATGAAGCAGTCGAACTCCGAGCGCTTGCCGTAGCCTTTTTCCGTCACGGTGACGAGTTTCTTCGTGTCGTCGACTATCTCCGCGCCGATCACGTAGTCGTCGCCTTTGAGCTTGATGCCGCGCACGCCGCGCGCCGTCCTGCCCATGACTCTGGCGTCCGCTTCATTGAAGCGCGCCATGCGCCCGTTATGCGTCGCAATGACTATATCGCTCGCGCCGTCGGTGTGCTTGACAAACAGAAGTTCGTCGCCCTCGTCGAGATTTATCGCTATCTTGCCGCCCTTGCGCTGATATTCAAAGTCTTTCACGTTCGCGCGCTTGATCACGCCGTTCTTTGTCACCATGACGAAATACTCGTCATCTTCAAAGCCGAATACCGAGATTATCGACGTTATCTTCTCGTCCTTGCCGAGCTCTATGATGTTGACGGCGTTCGTGCCTTTCGACGTGCGGCTCGCCTCCGGTATGCAGTACGCCTTCTTCGCGTAGACTCTGCCGAGGTTGGTGAACATAAGGAGTATCGAGTGTGAGTTCACGACCATGACGTCGCGCACGAGGTCCTCCTCTTTCGTCGCCATGCCGATTATGCCCTTGCCGCCGCGGTGCTGAGCCGAATATACGTCGACGGGAACGCGCTTGATATAGCCGGAATCCGTCATCGTGATGACGCATTCGTGCTTTTCGATGAGGTCTTCGAGGTCGATCTCGTCCTCGACGTCCTGTATTTCGGTGCGGCGCTCGTCGCCGTATTTGTCGCGGATCGCCGTCAGCTCGTCGATGAGCACGCCGCGCAGCATCTCGTCTGACGCGAGCAGCTCGCGGTAATATGCGATCTTCTGTTCTATCTCGTCGTACTCGCCTTTGAGCTTCTCTCTGTCGAGCCCTTGAAGCGCTTTGAGACGCATGTCGAGTATCGCCTGCGTCTGCACGTCGTCGAGGCCGAAGCGCTCCATCAGCTTCTGCTTTGCGTCGTCATACGACGTGCGTATGATGTGTATGACTTCGTCGATGTTGTCCTGCGCTATGAGCAGTCCTTCGAGCAGGTGAGCGCGTTCGAGCGCTTTTTTAAGATCGAAGTTCGTGCGGCGGATTATAAGTTCCTCTTGGAATTTAATATATTCGTCGATGATGTGGCGCAGTGAAAGTATCTTCGGCTGGCGCTGATCGTCCGTCAGCGCGAGCATCACTATCGAAAAGCTCGATTGAAGCGGCGTCTGCGCAAACAGGCGGTTGAGCACTATCTGCGGGTTCGCGTCGCGTTTGAGCTCGATAACGACGCGCATACCGTTGCGGTCGCTCTCCTCGCGCAGATCGGATATGCCGTCAAGTCTCTTTTCCTTGACCTGATCGGCTATCGTCTTTATGAGCGCGCGCTTGTTGACCTGATACGGCAGCTCCGTCACGATTATCCTGTTTCTGTGGTCGCGCGTCTCCTCAAATTCGGTGCGTGCGCGGACGACGACGCGTCCCTTGCCCGTCGCGTAAGCCTGACGTATTCCGGCGCGCCCCATAATGATGCCCTTTGTCGGGAAGTCGGGACCTTTTACGTATTCCATAAGGTCGTCGAGCGTCGCGTCGGGATTTTTCAGCACGCATACGCACGCGTCGATAACTTCGCGCAGATTGTGCGGCGGGATATTCGTCGCCATACCGACGGCGATGCCGCTCGATCCGTTGACGAGCAAATTCGGAAATCTCGACGGAAGGACGCGCGGCTCTTTTCTCGACTCGTCGAAGTTGGGATCCCAATCGACAGTTTCCTTGTCGATGTCGCGCAGCATCTCGTTCGCTATCTTCGACATCCTCGCCTCGGTGTAACGGTAGGCGGCGGGGGGATCTCCGTCGACGGAACCGAAGTTTCCGTGCCCTTCGACGAGCATATATCTCATCGAAAAGTCCTGCGCCAGACGCACCATCGCGTCGTAAACGGAAGCGTCGCCGTGCGGATGATAACGTCCCAGCACGTCGCCGACGCACGTCGCCGATTTCTTGAACGGCTTGTCGGACGTCAGTCCGTCCTCGTACATAGCGTACAGTATGCGGCGGTGTACCGGTTTGAGACCGTCGCGCACATCGGGCAGCGCGCGCCCGACGATAACGGACATGGCGTACTCGATGTAGCTCTTTTGCATTTCATTGACGAGCTCCGATTCCTCTATCACCTGATTCGGGAAAGCGATATCTTCGGGCTTGTAATCTCTGTTATGTGCCATTTATATCCCCCTCCTTACACATCGATATTTACGGCGTATTGCGCGTTTTGCTCTATCCACTGTTTTCTCGGCTCGACCTCTTCGCCCATCAGGACGGAGAATATGCTGTCCGCCGCGATCGCGTCTTCGAGCGTTATACGGCGCAAAGTGCGCTTTTCGGGATCCATAGTCGTATCCCAAAGCTCTGTCGGATCCATCTCGCCAAGGCCCTTGAAGCGCGAGATGTCTATTTTTACGTTCGGATTGTTTTCTCTCATTTCTGCGGAAATACGGTCGCGTTCATCGTCGGAATAAGCGACTCTCGTCGTCTTGCCGCGCGACAGTTTATACAGCGGCGGAACGGCGGAATAAACGTATCCGTTTTCGATAAGCGGGCGCATATATCTGAAAAAGAATGTCAGAAGCAGCGTCCTTATGTGCGCGCCGTCGACGTCGGCGTCGGCCATGATGATTATCTTATGATAACGCAGTTTGTCGATATTGAACTCGCTTCCGATGCCCGTGCCGAGCGCAACTATCATCGGATAGAGCTTGTCGTTGCCGTAAATTTTGTCACTTCTCGCCTTTTCGACGTTGAGCATCTTGCCCCACATCGAAAGTATCGCCTGAAAGCGCGAGTCGCGCCCTTGAATAGCAGAGCCGCCTGCGGAGTCGCCCTCCACGACGTAAAGCTCGCACAGCGAGGGGTCGCGTTCGTTGCAGTCTTGCAGTTTTTCGGGCATCTGTCCCGATTCGAGACCGTTCTTGCGGCGCACCGATTCTTTCGCCTTGCGCGCCGCTTCTCTGGCGCGCAGAGCGAGGAGCGCTTTTTCGATTATCATTTTCGCCGCGGCGGGATTTTCCTCAAAGAACTCGTTCAGTTTTTCCGTGACGAGCGAGCTTACAAAGCCGCGCATCTCCGAGTTGCCGAGCTTGCCCTTCGTCTGACCTTCGAACTGCGGCTCGCTCAGTTTTACCGAGATCACGGCGCATAAGCCCTCGCGGACGTCCTCGCCCGAAAGAGGCGGGTCGTTGTCCTTTATAAAATTCTTCTTTTTCGCGTAGTTGTTTATCACTCTCGTCAGCGCGCCCTTGAAGCCGTCCTCGTGCGAGCCGCCGTCGGGAGTTACGATATTGTTTGCGAAAGAGAGGATCTGTTCTCTGACAGTGTCGTTGTATTGAAGCGCTATCTCCGCCGTCTTGTCACCGTCGTCGACAGACATATATATGACGTCGTGGAGCGTGTTCGCCGCCTTTTGCGAATTGAGATATTCGACAAAGCTCTTTACGCCGCCCTCGTAGTAAAGCTCGTCGACGACGGGCGTTTCGCCGCGGTCGTCTTTTACTATTATTCTTATTCCGGCGTTGAGGAACGCCTGCTCGCGCATACGGTTCAGTATCGTCTGATAATCGAACTCGGTCGTCTCCGTGAATATCTCGGCGTCCGGTTTGAAGCGGACGTAAAGGCCGTGCTTTGAAGCGTCGCACGAGCCGATATGCTTAAAGCCGCGCGCGACGTTTCCGCGCTCGAAGCGCTCGGAGTAGACCTCGCCGTCGTGATAGTTTTCTATCTCCGTCCACTCGGAGAGCGCGTTTACGACAGACGCGCCGACGCCGTGCAGACCGCCGGAGAATTTATATCCGCCGCCGCCGAATTTTCCGCCGGCGTGAAGCACCGTAAATACGACTTCGAGCGTCGGGATCCCCATTTTTTCGTGGATGCCGCTCGGGACGCCGCGTCCGTTGTCAAGCACCGAGACGCTGCCGTCTTTGTGAAAAGTCACCTCTATCTTATTGCAAACGCCCGCCATCGCCTCGTCGATGGAGTTGTCCACTATCTCGTACACGAGATGGTGGAGTCCTCTTTGCGAAGTCGTGCCGATATACATGCCCGGTCTTTTTCTGACAGGCTCGAGCCCTTCGAGGACCTCTATCTGCCTGTCCTCGTATTCTCTTTGCACCACGTTGTTCAACTCGTCAGACATTTTTTCTTTTCCTTTCGTTGTCACCGCCGTCGTTCAAAGTCCTGCCCGCGAGCGTCTTTGACGACAGTTGTGAAAAATATATTTTTTCTGTTTTATTCGATGTTATGATAGTGAAAGATTTCGGCAGTCCGCCGACGCTTTCGAGCCGTCCGCCTTTTTCGGCGTCGGAAAGAAACTTTTTCGTCGTCTTTGACACGGTCGCCGTGTCGCTGTCGAAAATGCCGACGATGTCGGATTTTCTTACAGTTTTGTTTTCACCTAAATGAAGGTACATAAGGTTTTCCTTTCGCATTTCGCGCAAAGCGCGGGGGTTTTTTCTTCCCGCCGCGTCGGCGGGGAGGATGCACTTTTCTTTATCTGAAAGAAAAGTGCCAAAAGAAGCAGACAAGCGTGCCGCTTGAGCGCCGACGAGCCGCAGATAAAGCCAAAAGCACACATATTTTGCCCTCGCCTGAAACGTCGTCGCACCGCTCCTTTGGTTTCTAAATTTTGCTCCGCAAAATTTACCGGCGAAAACGGGCAAAGA
>CAJONA010000079.1:5546-6981 GCA_905235755.1 uncultured Clostridia bacterium | reverse complement strand
CGACGTATTCTCTCGGTTTTATCTGAACTACACAAGCGCTCAAGCGGCACGCTTGTCTGCTTCTTTTGGTGCTTTTCTTTCAGATAAAGAAAAGCACATAGAGCTTCGCGCCCGAGGCGCGAGAAGGATTGGCGCGCACGGCGCACGGGAAAAACGCCGATGCGCACGGCGCGAGGAAAAACGCCTCGCGCGAAAAAAGCGGCGGCGCGAGACCGCCGTATTATTTTAGCGAAAAGCTGTTGCCAAGCAGCAATGCGCTGAAAAGAAAGAGCACGTCTTTGTCGTCGAAGTCGATGTATTCCGAAAGCGCCGACGGCTCGACGTACCGAACATCGACAAGCGTCACGCTTCGAAACGCCTCTATAAAGAGCGGAGAGATCGACGAGCCGAACGAATCGCGGAAAATGATAAGCTCGTCATCGTTTTGCGCGGCGGGATTATCAATGCGGATAAGTCCGCGCGCGCCGGAGAGAAAAACGTCGTATGCGTCGCGTCCGCCGGCTTTTGAGACGTCATAGACGGGGAAGCGCTCGCCCGTCTGCAAGTCGCGTGCCGTGCAGATCCCGATCGTTTCATTTGTGAGATAATATATCGTGTCCGGCTCGGGAGAGAGCGCCGACTGCCCCGCGTACACGCCGTAAAAGTTTTCGACGGCGCGNNNNATACTCGCGCGCGAGCCTGTCGGAAAAGCCCATCCCGGCAGCGAGCTTATCTACCGTCGCACCGAGTTTATCCTGCGCCCAATGCGTGTCGGTCTTATAATAATCGTCGAGCGCGAGCGTGTCGAAAATGTCGATATATTCTACCTCGGGCAGACTCTCCGTCAGCACTTCGACGAGCGCTTTATAATCTGCCGACGGATAGCCGAAGTCGCGCGCGAAAAAGAAATTTTTGTCGGGGATCACGGACAAAAACACGCGCGAGTTCGACAGATAAGCGTCGTAAATTTTGCGTATCTTATCGACGGCGTTTTTATGAGACAGCGCATTCGTCTTATGCTCGATCTTGGCTATGCAGCCGTCCTTTATCGCAAGGGAGTCGTTTTCTTTTGACAAAAGAATATGCGTCTGAAAGCGCGCTTTCACGCCGCGCCAAAAGTCGCGCGATGGGAAGCGATCCGTTACGTATTCGTCAAATTCGTCGAACAGCACGCCGCTCTCACATTTTCGCCACGAAAACGACGGCGCCGCCGCAAGCGCACGCCGCTCGCTTTGCGAAATATCTCCTTCGGGGAAAAAGAGGCAAAGGAGAGATATTCCGTAAATAATGGCGAGAAACACCGCCGCGACTATTTTGTTTTGGGTTCTGTCATTCATAATTAAAACCTGAAATATAAAAACGGACTGAACG
Organism: uncultured Clostridia bacterium; assembly: GCA_905235755.1. GTDB lineage: Bacteria > Bacillota > Clostridia > Oscillospirales > CAG-272 > RGIG6816. The sequence continues at coordinate 5,631 of CAJONA010000079.1, read as the reverse complement.
AGCCGTCGGCGAAATACGCCGTAACGATGAAAATGAGCGCCGCCATGACTATCGGCTTTATCACGGCGGAAGCGTTTTTTGTCAC
>CAJONA010000079.1:0-5512 GCA_905235755.1 uncultured Clostridia bacterium | reverse complement strand
GTTTTACGAGCGGCGTCGAGCCGACGACAGCGACGACAAATATAACGGCAAACGACGACAAGTAGTATGCCGTTTCAGCCGACCACAGCGGCAGTCCGCCGAAGCCGAACATATTTTTAAGATCCGTAAAAGCGCCGCCCGCTCCGTCGGCGCCGAATATGACGAAGCTGACCATGACGGCGACGAGAAGATATATATGCCTGAAAACGCGCGGTGCTTTTCGCAAAATGCCTCGAAATACCGTTTTTTCGAGTGCGATAAGAACGCCGAAATACACGCCCCACAAGACAAAGTTCCACGACGCGCCGTGCCACAGCCCGGTCAAAAACCACACGAGCATGATGTTGAACAGCCACCGCGCCGTCGAAACTCTGTTGCCGCCGAGCGGGATATAAACGTAGTCGCGGAACCAGCTCCCGAGCGAGATGTGCCACCGCCGCCAGAACTCACTCACGCTCTGCGATATGAACGGGTAGTCGAAGTTTTCGTTAAAGTGAAAGCCGAATATCCTGCCGAGTCCTATCGCCATATCGCTGTAACCGGAAAAGTCGAAATATACGTAAAGCGAAAACGCCGCCGCATATGCCCAGCAGAACGTCACGGACTTGTCTTGCGAGATGGAAAAAAATTCGACAAAAGCGTAGATATTGTCGGCGATAATGACTTTTTTCGCAAGCCCGACGGTGAAACGAAACGCGCCGACTGAAAAATTTTCAAGTGTGTGCGCCCGTTTGTCCAGCTCTTTTTCGATGTCGGTGTACCGCACGATCGGTCCTGCGATCAGCTGCGGGAAAAGCGAGATATACGTCGCAAGCGAAACGATGTTTTTTTGTACCGTAGCCGTGCCGCGATAAATGTCGATATCGTAGCTTATCGCCTGAAACGTGAAAAAGCTTATCCCTATCGGCAGCGCGAGCCCGAGCACGGGCAGAGAAATGTCGAACAGCCCGTTTATGCTCTCGGTGAAAAAATCGGAATATTTGAAAAAACCGAGAATGAGCAGGCTCGACGAGACGGCCGCCGCCAAAAACACCTTTGCCGCTTTTCCTCCGCGGAATTTGTCGATAAGCAGTCCGAACACATACGCAAGGACAATGTCGAGCACCATTATCAGCGTGTAGAGCTGTTCGCCCCAAAAATAAAATACGAGGCTGAAAACAAGCAGAACGAGATTTTTGGTTTTTTTTGGCGCAATGAAATAGACGGCTATCGCCGCCGCGAGAAAATAGTACAAAAATTCTATGCTCGAAAATACCAAAACCGTTTTCCTCCGCGTTGAATTTATTATATTTTCTGCGGGAAACGGCATAAATATGCCGATGAATAAATATCCGCCGTCGACGCGTTTTTGCCGCGCGCGACGCGTGCATTGTTCGCGCCGCATCGGCACAGACTCTATGCACTTTTCTTTACGCGAAAGAAAAGTGCGAAAAGAAGCGCGCAAGCGTGCCGCTTGAGCGCCGGTGTAGTGCAGATAAAGCCGCAAGCACACATATTTTGCCCTCGCCTGAAACGTCGTCGCACCGCTCCTTTGGTTTCTAAATTTTGCTCCGCAAAATTTACCGGCGAAAACGGGCAAAAATCCGTCGAGTTCGAGCCGGAAGTGAAGCGCGTGCCGATAATGTCAAAAGTTTATCTTATGTGGCACGCGAAGTAATGCGTACCGATAGAAATAAAAAAGTGCAATGTGAAATCACGTCAGCGCGCCCGCGTTACGGCTTTGGCGCGGGGAGCCAACTCACGGCTTGTGCTTCTGTCCATTTTTGCGTGGTTCCGGCGGTTAATTTTGCCGTGCAAAATTAAAAAGCGGAGACGCCGTGCGGCGACGCTTTAGACGGGGAGCAAAACAACGTACACTCTCGGCTTTATCTGCGGCTTATATGCCCCGCGGCTTTGGAGCGGTCTGCTTCTTTTGATGCACTTTTCTTTCAGATAAAGAAAAGTGCACTGTCCCGCCCGCGGCGCGCGAGAAATGGGGCGCGAGACAGATGGGCGCGCACAGTGCGCGCGAAAAACGGTGCGCGCGAGAAATGGGGCGCGCGCCGATATCGCAGTCCTTCTTTAATACAAAAAACCGTGCGGCGCAAATTCGCACCGCACGGATTAAATTTTGTCTTTATTCTTCTTGCGTCTGAGGCATCTCTTTTTCGCCGAACTCTTTTCTGTATTCGTCAATTACACGATTTGCTATAACGTCCCATGTTATAGGTATCGTGTTCTTGGCATTTTGCCCGATCGCCTTGAGGTCTTCGAGCGAGAATATCTCTTTTATCTTCTCCGTCATGGCGTCGACGTCGTTCTCCGCCACAAAGCCGTTGACATCGTCATCTATGACATATGCTGCGTTTGATCCTTTGACGAGCAGAGACGGAACTCCCGCAAGCGCGGCTTCGCGTATAACGAGCCCGGAAGTGTCATACAGCGATGGGAAGAAGAACAAATCGGAGAGAAGATACAGCCCGTAAAGCAGGCGCTTGTTGTCCACTTCGCCGAGGAACATCACGTTGTCCTCCATATCGAGATGAGACGCGTACTTTTTTATGTCGGAACTGTCATATCCTTCACCGGTTATTACAGTCAGCACGTCGGGGCACGAAAGCGAGAGTTTCTTTGTCGTGTCGAGTACGAGTTTTAAATTCTTGTGCCATATCTGCTGACCGACGAACAAAAGTATACGTCTGTCGCTCGGAATATTAAACCTGCGGCGCGCTTCGTTCATCATCACTTCTGCGTCGCCGGGCGGCATCGGCTCGACGCCGTTTTCCATTACATTTATGTCGCCGTTATATCCGTACGAGCGAAGCGTCTGCGCCGCTCCCTCGCTGCAAGCCCATGCAGAGTCGACCTTGCAATAGAAATCGACGATATAGTTTACAACTATTTTCGCCAGAAAACGACTGTGCGTTATGTTATACACGTCGTCGTAATATTTGCTGTGGAACGTAGCGACGACGGGAATACCGAGCTTTTTGCCGAGCCGCAGAGCGTAATGACCTATAAAAAACGGCGAGTGAACGTGCAGCACGTCGAAATTTTCGGCGACGAACATCTTTTTGTCTTTGCGGCGCATAATATTCAGCGAGAGCGGAAAACCCGGGCCGAACATGCGTATTGACGGTATGCGTATGATCTTGTATTTCTTTTCGTCTTTGTACTTTTTGCCCGCGTTCGGGCATACGACAGTGCAGCTGTGACCGCTCTTTTCAAACGCGCGCGCGTAAGCGTCGACCGTTCTTACGACGCCGTCCATCGACGGATAATATCTGTCCGCAAACAGCGCTATTTTAAGCGGTCCCGTGTTTGATATTACTTTTTTTTCTTTTTTCATTTTCTTTTGCACCTTTATCGCATCGCGTGTGACGATGATCAATCCTAAGATTATCCACGAATAGTATACGAGCAAGCGCCATACTATCATTGCCCAGAACAAAAATCCGCCTTTAAGACTTGAAAATACGATATAAAACGAACCTTCCGCCGCTCCCGAGTTGCCCGGCGTCGGCACTATCGTTATTGACGCGTAGATATATATCGTCATTGAGAAGATCATCCACCAGCTGTCGACGTTTATGCTGCTGAACGCTCGGAGCATGAAGTACGGTATCGACATAATGGCGACTTGATATATTATCGAGAAGAACAGCAGCTTTATGATAAAAAACGGCCGTTTGCTCATCGCTCTGAGGCTTGTTACGTATTGTTCGATCTTGGCATTGACGCGTTCGGCAGAACCGGCGCTGTCCTTGACTATATGGAGCTTTTCGAGAAAGCGCATCAGCCCGTTTATTATAACTCTCATCGTTTTCGGAAATAGCGCAAAGAAAATTATAACGATGGGAAGTATAGCGTACATAAACAGCCCGATATACGCTGCAACGCGTATGAGAACTATTTTCTCTATCACTTGGCCGTTCGCTATGAAAACGATGGCGGCGATGATGACAAACGCCAGTTGTTGCGTCAAAAAGCCGGCTATCGGCAGAGCCGTGCACGTTCCGTCCTTCATTTTACGCTTGTGCAGATAAATCATTTGGAACGGCTGACCGCCTGCGCCGAGAGGTGTGATATTGTCGTAATATTTTCCGAGCATCGCGCACTGAAATGCGCTTGCGCTGTCGCTTTTGCCCTCGCACGTCATTATCATTTTCTTGTACTTGAGAAAGTCCATTAAAATGGCGACGCCGAGGCACAGTATGCCGACGCCGATATACATCCATTTTATATCGAGAAATGATATCTTTTTAAGGTCTTGTGCGTCATTTGTGACTTCTTTGATGATCAAATAGGCAACGATAGCGATATTTATGATTATTGTGAAAAGAAATCCGTAACTTCTTTTTTTACCGGTATCTTTTTCTTTTGATTTCATATTCCTCCATATAAAATGCCGGCGCGTTTTTCGGCAGTTATTTCAAACTGAGCACATTTTTACATCATAGTAAATACATGTAACTTCTATTATACTCAAAAATCTCAAAAAGTCAATATCAATTATTTTGCCGCCGAGCATGACGAAATATATGTCTTTAACCGTTTGACAAAAGCCAAATCGGGTGTTATAATATAAACGCAGACATTAAATAAAGGTCGGAGGCAAAAATGACTTTTTGCATAACGGGCAACCGCCCCGAAAAATTCCCGTTCGACTACTCAAACGGTGCGTCGATACAGATGACCGCCTACGCGGCGTGTATAAAAAAACTCGCGTTTGAATATCTCAGCTATGGCTACGACCATTTTATTTTGGGCATGGCGCGCGGCGTTGACATCGACTTCGGCAAAGAGATAGTCAGATATAAAACGACGTTCGACAAATTCAAAGACGTTGTCATCGAAGCGGCTATCCCGTATCGCGGGCAGGAAGCGCGATACGACAATCTTTCGAGAAAAAAGTTCAACTATATAATGGAAAACTGCGGCAAGGTAACGTACATAGCCGACACATATTCGCGCGAATGTTATCTTGCGCGCGACAGATATATGGTCGACAACTCCGATTTTGTCCTTGCTATATGGAACGGCGTGCATGAAGGCGGGACATACTATACTATAAGATATGCGACAGAACAGAAAAAAGAAGTCCGGCTCATATCTTTAAAAACGATGTTTGATCTGAAATAATAAAAGCGGTCGCATTTTGCGGCCGCTTTTCTTTTCTTGCTCGCACAAGAAAGGCGGTTTTTTGCGCGCGCCGCGCTCTTTGTCGCGCCGCTTTTCTCTCGCGCCCATCTTTTCCGCGCAACGTGCGCGACAGTGTACTTTTCTTGCTGCTTCGCTGTTTTTCGCGCGTCAGCGCGAATATACTTTTCTCTATGTACTTTTCTTGCTCGCACAAGAAAAGCTACCAAAAGAAGTGCGCCGCTTCAAAGCCGCGGGGCTTGCGCAGTGCGGATAAAGCCGAGAGAATACGTCGTTTGCCCCCGATTAAAACGTCGTCGCACCGCTCCTTTGGTTTTTCGATTTTGCAACAGCAAAATCGACCATCGGAAATGGTCAAAGATCCGTCGAGTTC
>CAJONA010000078.1 GCA_905235755.1 uncultured Clostridia bacterium | reverse complement strand
GTGCTGAATGTGCTCAAAGCGGCGCGCTCACTGCGCGAGTACGGCACGACCGACGAGCCGAACGCGCTCACAGAATATTTCGAGCGGCTCACCTCTTTCCCGAAACTCGAAGCGAAGATAGAAAAATGCGTGCAGAGCGAGGAAGGGCTATACGACACGGCGTCGGACGAGCTGTACGACATCCGCCGCAAGACGATGCGCGCCAATGCGAAGATACGCGAATCGCTGCAAAAACTCATCACGGGTGCGAGCTCGAAATATTTGCAGGAGCAGATAGTCACTATGCGCGACGGGCGCTATGTCGTTCCCGTGAAAGCGGAATACAAGAACGAGATAAAAGGTCTCGTTCACGACACGTCGTCGTCGGGCGCGACGCTGTTCGTCGAGCCGCTGACCGTCGTCGAAGGCAACAACGAGCTTCGCCTGCTCGAAAAAGCCGACAGGGACGAATGCGAACGCATCCTATCCGAGCTTTCGGCGAACATCGCCGAAAACGCGCACGATATAATTTTGAATTACAGGAACACGACGCTGCTCGCGTTCGAATTCGGCAAGTGCCGCCTTTCGACAAGCTGCGGCGGCATATCGCCCGTTATGACGGAGGAGCGGCAGATAACGCTTGTCAGGGCGCGTCATCCGCTTCTCGACAAGGACAGCGTCGTGCCGATAACGGTCGGGCTGGGCAAGGATTTTGATACTTTGATAATAACCGGCCCGAACACCGGCGGCAAGACGGTCACGCTCAAAACGCTCGGTCTGTTTGCGCTTATGGCGCAATCGGGGCTGCACATACCGGCGTCCGACGGAAGTTCGATGTGCGTTTTTGACGATATTCTCGCCGACATCGGCGACGAGCAGAGCATTGAGCAATCGCTGTCGACGTTCTCATCGCACATGGTCAACATCGTAGACATCACGCATCGCGCCGGCGAAAGAGCGCTCGTGCTGTTCGACGAACTCGGCGCGGGGACCGATCCCGTCGAGGGAGCGGCGCTTGCGGTGTCGATACTCGAAGCGACGCGCGAAAAGGGCGCGCTCATCGCCGCGACGACGCATTATTCCGAGCTGAAAAGCTACGCCATAGAAACGGACGGCGTCATGAACGCGTCGTGCGAATTCGATATAGAAACGCTCCGCCCGACGTACAAGCTCGTCGTCGGCACGCCGGGAAAATCGAACGCTTTCGCCATCTCTCGCAAGCTCGGGCTTGACGAGAAGATCATCGAGCGCGCGAACTCGTATGTTTCCGGCGAGAACAGACGGTTTGAAAACGTCATCGAATCGCTCGAAAACGAGCGCGTCGAGATGGAAAAACGCCGCGCCGAAGCGGAAAAACTTCTGCGCGAAGCGAAAGAAAAGAAGGCAAAAGCCGACGCGTCCGCGGCGAAAAAGGAAGACGAAGCGGAGCGCGCTCTCGAAAAGGCGCGCGCGACGGCGGTGGGGATGATAGAGGGCGCGAAGGCGTCAAGCGAGTACATCTTCGCCGAGCTTGACAAAGTCAAAAAGGCGAGAGACAGCGAACGGCTCGCCGAGGAACTCGACGAGGCGAGACGCGCGATAAAATCGCACTTGAAAGAAAAGAGCGACGTGCTCGATCCCGTAGAGAAGCGGGACGCGACGGGGTACGTTCTGCCGCGTCCGCTCAAAAAGGGCGACGAAGTGATAGTCATTTCGATAAACAAAAAGGGCACGGTCGGCGACACAGACGGCAAGACCGTGACGGTCGTTGCGGGCAATATGACGATGAAGCTCCGCCCCGACGCGCTTATGCTCATCGACGGCGACGACGTGACGTACCGCGAAAAGCCGCAGAAAAAGACGTACGTCGGCGGCGACAAAGAGATACGCGCCATGTCGGGCGAGATAGACCTTCGTGGGCAGTACGGCGACGACGCATGCTTTATGCTCGATAAATTCATCGACGAGGCGAAGATGAGCGGGCTGACGCAGATACGCATAATTCACGGAAAAGGCACGGGTGCGCTCAGAAAAGCCGTCACATCATTTCTCAAAGCCGATCAGCGCATAAGATCGACGCGCATCGGCGGTCTCGGCGAGGGCGACACGGGCGTGACCATTGCCGAAATAAAGTAAACAGCATAAGGAGGTTCCCTTGTGTAAAGGGAGCCTATAAAAAATTTATCGGAGGAACGTATGAAAACATCAAAATTTCTCGCTATCGACCTCGGCGCGTCGAGCGGACGCGGCATCGTAGGCACTTTTGACGGGGAAAAGATCACGCTGAAAGAAAACCACCGCTTCCCGAACGAACCCGTTATGGCGGCGGGGCAGTACACGTGGGATATACTTCGCATCTTCCACGAGATAAAAAATTCGATACGCAAGTGCGCGCTCGGCGATGACAGGGATATAAAGTCCATCGGCATCGACACGTGGGGCGTCGATTTCGGGCTTCTCGACAAAAACGGGCATCTTCTCGGCAATCCTGTTCACTACCGCGACGCGCGCAACGACGAGATGCCCGAATACGCGGCAAAGATAGTCGATCCCGCGTATGTGTATGAAAAGACGGGCATTCAGGTCGTCGATTTCAACACGCTCTATCAGCTTCTCGCGGTGAAGAAAGATTCGCCCGAGCTGCTCGACGCGGCGACGGATATGCTGTTTGTCCCCGATCTGCTGAATTATTTTCTGACGGGCGTAAAGCAGACGGAATATACCATAGCGTCGACGAGCCAGCTTCTCGACGCGAAGGCGCGCGACTGGTCGTACGACCTCATCGAAAAATTCGGCCTTCCGAAGAAACTGTTTTCAAAGATAGTTATGCCGTCGACGACGGTGGGTCCGCTTCGCTCCGACGTGCTTGAAGAAGTGGGCGGTATCGACGCAAAAGTCGTTTCCGTGGCGGCGCACGACACGGGCAGCGCCGTCATGGCAGTGCCCGCGACAGGCGAGAAATTTATATGGATCAGCTCCGGCACGTGGTCGATAATGGGCACGGAAGCGAAAGAACCCGTCATCAACGAGGCGAGCCACCGCTGCAATTTCACAAACGAAGGCGGCGCCGAACACACGATAAGATTTTCAAAGAATATCACCGGCCTTTGGCTTGAACAGGAATCGCGCCGTCAGTGGATACGCGAGGGCGAGGAGCTGAGCTTTGCGGAGCTTTCAAAAATGGCGGTCGCCGCAAAGCCGTTCAAATGCTTTATAGATCCCGATGACGCGCGCTTTGCCGCTCCCGGCAATTTGCCGAAGAGGATCGTCGAATACTGCCGCGAGACAGGGCAGGACGTTCCCGAGACAAAAGGCGAGATCGTGCGCACGATCCTTGAAAGCCTTGCGCTCAAATACCGCGCGACTGTCGATATGATAGACGAGTTAAGCGGCGAGAGACTGCCGTCGATAAACGTCGTCGGCGGCGGCACGCAGGAAAAGCCGCTCATGCAGTTCACGGCAAACGCCTGCGGGCGCCCCGTTTCCGCAGGTCCCATCGAAGCGACGGCGCTCGGAAACATCGTCGCGCAGGCAATAGCCGCCGGCGAGATAAAGGACGTCCGTCAGGGCAGGGAGGTCATCGCAAATTCGTTTGATATCTCCGTATACGAGCCGAAGGATACGGCGGCATGGGACGACGCATATGAGACGTTCAAAAAAGTAACAAAATGCTGATTTTACATAAAGGAGAACAAAAATGTCAAAAGCTTACGAATATGCAAAAGAAAGGTACGCCGAGATAGGCGTCGATACGGAAGCGGCGATGGCGCGTATCGCAAAGATACCGATCTCCGTCCACTGCTGGCAGGGCGACGACGTGCGCGGATTTGAAGATCCCGACGGCGACCTCACAGGCGGCATACAGACGACGGGCAACTATCCCGGCCGCGCCCGCAATATCGAACAGCTCCGCGCCGATATAGATAAGGTGTTCTCGCTCGTTCCCGGAACGAAGAGACTGAACCTTCACGCGATATATCTCGACAACGGCGGCACGCCCGTTGAGAGAGATAAGATCGAGCCGAAGCACTTTGCAAGCTGGGTGGACTATGCCAAAGAGCGCGGCATAGGGCTCGATTTCAACCCGACGTGCTTCTCGCACAAGCTCTCCGACGACGGACTTACGCTTTCGCATCCCGACAAAGCGGTGCGCGATTTCTGGATAGATCATTGCATAGCGTCGAGAAAGATAGCCGAATATTTCGGCAAAGAACTGAACAACCGCGCCGTTACGAACTATTGGGTGCCCGACGGATTTAAAGATATCACGGTCGACCGCTACGCCGCACGCGCGCGCTATGCCGACTCGCTCGACAAGATAATGGCGGGCGCGGACACTTCGCTCAACTTAAACGCTGTCGAAAGCAAGGTGTTCGGAATAGGCGCCGAGAGCTGCACGGTCGGTTCGCACGAGTTCGTCATGGGCTATGCGCTCACGCACGACATGCTCATCACGCTCGACGCGGGACATTTTCATCCGACGGAAGTCATATCCGACAAAATATCGTCGTGCGTGATGTTCGGCAAAGAGATACTTCTCCACGTTTCACGCCCTGTGCGCTGGGACTCCGATCACGTCATAATCCTCGACGACGAGCTGAAAGCCATCGCCGCCGAGATACTTCGCTGCGGCGAGGAAAAGGTGCACATCGGGCTCGACTATTTCGACGCGTCGATAAACCGCATCGCCGCTTGGTCGATAGGCATACGCAATATGCAAAAGGCGCTTCTGACAGCCGCGCTCGAACCTACCGACACGCTCCGCAAAATGGAATACGGCTTTGACTTTACAGGCCGCCTCGCACTTCTCGAAGAGCTCAAAACGCTTCCGTTCGGCGCCGTTTGGGAGGAATACTGCGAACGTCAGGGCGTTGTGCCGGGCGCAAACTGGATCGACGAAGTCAAAAAATACGAAAAAGAGGTATTATCTAAGAGATAATACGCCAAAATAAGCGCAAAGCAAAAAAACGCGGAGCGCTTATGAAAAAAATACTTTCGGTAATACTGATACTCTCTCTTTTGCCGCTGCTTTGCGGCGGAAAAAGGAATGAAAAAGTATCGTTTGTCGCTGTCGGCGACGACCTTATCCACAGCAGCGTCTACAAAGGCGCGGCGACGGGTGCGGGGTACGACTTTTCGCCCGTTTATGCCGGCGTCGCCGACGTTATTGACGGCGCCGACATATCGTTTGTAAATCAGGAGACGATGCTCGGCGACGGAAATTATTCGGGATATCCGCGCTTTTGCTCGCCGAAAGAAGTCGGCGCGGCGCTTGTGGGCGCGGGATTTGACGTCATCAACATCGCAAACAACCACTCGCTCGACCTCGGCGAAGAAGGGTTTTTGTTCACGCGCGACTACCTTTCCGCTTTGGCGGAGTGCGTCATCGGGGACAAGGAAGTCCGTGTAGTCGAGCGTAACGGCATGAAAATAGCGTTTTTGGCGTTCACTTATTCGACAAATTACGGACTGTCGGGCGTCGTTTCGCGCATCGACGAGAGCGCGATACGGAAAGCCATGACGGAGGCGACGTCAAGTGCCGACGCCGTCGTCGTGTCGGTGCAT
>CAJONA010000077.1 GCA_905235755.1 uncultured Clostridia bacterium | reverse complement strand
CGATGGTCGCGCTGATCAACAAAGCGGGCGGTTCCGCGGCGTTCGGGAAATGGGCTAAAAAGCACGTCAAAACAAAAGTCGGCGCACAGCTCGCAACCGTCGTGCTCGGAGTGCTTATCTTTGTCGATGACTACTTCAACTGTCTGACAGTCGGCTCGGTCATGCGCCCGATAACCGATTCTCATAATGTGTCGCGTGCAAAGCTTTCATATCTTATCGACTCCACCGCGGCGCCGGTATGTATGATATCGCCTATATCGTCGTGGGCGGCCGCCGTCGCGGGAGTGTCGTTCGTATGCTACATACTCGCAGGGCTTATCAAAAACTGGCTGATAGTCATGCCGATCGCAATAGTGCTGATGATAGCTACGCTTTTCGTGATCCGCTTCTTCACGGAGAAGAAAACGTCGGCGCCGTCCGATACGGAAAAGACGACGGAATAATAAAAAACCCGCAATAAACAAACGCAAACGGCGCGACCTCTTTTGAGGCCGCGCCGTATTTTAGCGCTGTCGTGCATATCATATGCGCGGCGGCGCTTTTTTTATCAGTTGTAGAACGCGTGATTGCCTATCGTCATCGCATATTTGCGCGAGCGGCTTATCCATGCGCTCGTCGCTATCGCGGGATTCATAAAGTAGAGTATCTTGTTTGAAACGCTGTATCCTTCAAGGCAGATCTTTGCCGCGATCATGCTGTCGGCGGACGGGGTATTGTATATCGTTCCGCTCGCCACAGGTGTGAACTGAACGCCGTATTTTTTGTCGAAAATGACGCCGTATATCGTGTTCGGGAATTCGGCTGACGCGACTCTGTTTAATATGACGTTGCCGACCGCGATCTTGCCGAGCATGCTTTCGCCAACCGCTTCGGCGTGGATTATTCTCGCAAGCCAGAACACACAATCGCTGTCGTAGAAGCTGTCGCCCGATCTTATTACCGAGCCCGAGTCGACGACGTTATATCCGTTCGATGTGCTTTTTACCGTCGCGCCGAACGCTTTTGCGAGCGTTTCGAGCGGCACGAATATCCTTGAACTTATATTGTGGTTTTGAGAAAGATACAGATAGCGTCCGTTTGCGACTATGTACGCGTCGTTTGCCGAAGCCGTGATCTTGATATTTCGGCAATATACGGTCGCGGTCTGCGTTTTTTGATCCCACGTCACGCTGTTTGCTCCGAAAGCGTCGCAAAACGCACGCAAAGGCACGTACACCGTGCCATCAATGATCTTCGATGACGCGTCGCTGTTGATAGGGACACCCCCTACCGTCACACGCACGTTTGACGTCGCTGCGAGCGACGGTACGCTCATCACGGCCAAAATAAGTAATGAAATCAAAACAGCGAATATTTTTTTGATGTTTTTCATAGTCATCACTCCTTTCACCATGACTATGATAACATAAAAATATTCGCTCTTTCAATGCAAAAATTAAGGAATGTCAGGCATCAAACGGAAAATACGAAATCGCATTTATCCGCGATGGAACATCGGGAAAAATATTCTTTTTCGAGGGGTATCCACTTTTCCTCAAAGTCGGCGAGCCGCGCCGCGCCGCTTCTTAAAAGTATGCGCCGCCGCTGCTCTTTTTCGTTTATTGTCAGCATCGCCTTGATGTTATAGCTGTCGATGAATTTTTCGTGGCAGGCGTATGTGCCCTCGACTATTATCAAATCGTTTTCGTGAATGCGCACCGAGTCGCCGAGCGCCATTTTGCCGCAGTCGAATTTACGGTATTCGAACGCGTCGTGAGAGATGATGTGCGGCAGGACTTCGACGGAAAAACGCTCGTAGTCGATGTTGCCGCCGGGCTCTGCGTAGCGCTCAGCTGTTCGCTGGGGAGGGCGTAGAAAGAAATCGTCCGTATGCACAACGGGCGCGTCAAAATAATCGGACAGCATCTCCCCCAGCGTCGTCTTGCCCGACGCGGCGCAGCCGTCGATGGCGAGCGCGACCTTTTTATTCGCGTCGAGTTTTTCTCCGACGGCAATGCGCAATGTTTCAAATATGTCGTTAATATCCATATCGGCTCCCAATAACAATGATATAAATAAATTTACAATAAAAACAGCGTTTTGTCAACGGTTAAAAATTTATTATAAAGATTTTAAATATCACTTGATTTTTTATTTGTTTTATGATATATTGATTCAGTAATCATTAAATGCCGGTGTGATGGAATTGGCAGGTCTCGCCTGCGGGCTCGGTCACGCTCCGGCTCTGACAGTCCGCCGGACTGTCATTCACTACCGTCGCGCCGCTACGCTACGTGCCGGACTCAAAACATAAAAACCGAATAAAATGCCGGTGTGATGGAATTGGCAGACGTGCTGGACTCAAAATCCAGTGGTGGCGACACCATGCGGGTTCGACCCCCGCCACCGGCACCATGAAAGAAGCCTGATTTGTCTACCGAACAAATCAGGTTTCTTTCAGTTATATTCGCCTGCGGCGAGTTATATTGCTTCGCAGTTTTATTCGGCTTGCGCCGAGTGATATTGCGCTTCGCGTAGTTTAAGGGCGAATATAATATAACTGCTTTGAAGAGGCAATATAACTTGAAAAGTTTCAAATCTTATGCTATACTTTATACGAGATGATTACAATGTCAGACAGCGTTCTCCGTGACAAATCAAAAGATTTTGCGAAATAAATCGTTGTTCTTCGCATATCCAAATGGGAAATACGTGGTAAAACAACTTAGAAAGAGGGGTAGTATATGGCAAAGCAAAACATCTACGACAATGAGGCGTTTTTCGCTGAATATATGAAACTTCGTGAGCGTGAAGTAAACGCAAATAATCTGTTTGAACTACCGACATTATTCTCGCTGCTTCCTGATCTTGAAGGAAAGAGGATTCTGGACCTCGGATGCGGGACAGGTGAACGTTGCATTGACTATATAAAACGTGGGGCTTCTCAGGTAACGGGCGTTGATATTTCAGAAAAGATGCTCGCTGTAGCGCGGAGCGAAAACAGTCATCCAAACATCACGTATTTAGAGATGCCAATGGAAGATATCGGAGCTATCGATGGAGAATTTGATGTGGTGATAAGCTCGCTGGCTTTTCACTATGTCGAAGATTTTCAAGGCGTTGTGAAGAACGTTTACCGGTTATTGTGTGACGGTGGGGTTCTTCTTTTCTCGCAGGAGCACCCGCTTACAACGTGCTATTCAGGCGCAGGAGACAGATGGACCCGCGATGAGAACGGAAAAAAACTACATGCGAATATAGCAGATTATTGCATAGAAGGAAGAAAGGATTCCACATGGTTTGTTGAAGGGGTTCAGAGATATCACAGAATGTTCTCAACCATAGTAAATACACTTGCCGATACGGGTTTGAAGATCCTTAAAATGGAAGAACCATACCCAACCGTGGAACTTGTGCAGAAATATCCCGAATACTATGATCTTTACCATAAGCCGGATTTTCTGTTTGTGAAGGCGCTTAAGTAAGGTTATACAAATTCCGGCTTGTCGGGATGACAAGCGTGTATCATTTAGACGCTTCTACCTTGATTACGTGTCATTATGGCGCTCTTTCGCACGAAAAAAGCACGCTTTTTCGTGCTTTTTTCGTGTGACGTGTTCCGCGAGTGCAACATCACCGAAATGGTGGCAAAATATCAAAAACGGCTGACAGCGTCAGCCGTTTTTGTGTTTTTCGCATTAAATCTTTTTGATGTAGTCACTCTTTCTCGGCGGGGCGGGGCGTTTGCTTCCCGGCTTACCGTAGCCGAGGATCACGTTTCCGACGCCTTCATATTTTTCGGGAATGCCCCACGCGGCTTTCAGCGCCTTGCCTTCGTCGCTCTCAAACGCCTCTTTCGCGCGCCAGATATAGCACGAATCGACGCCGACGGCGTGCGCGGCGTTGAGAAGATTTCCGATGACGAGATTGCCGTCGGAAACGCCGAACGGCAGGGAAGGATCGCCGAAAACGACCACAACTGTCGGCGCGCCGTAAAACGGATGTCCGTCGGGATTGCCTAAAACAGCCGCGTTGAGCTTTTCAACGAGTTTCAGCGTCTGCCCGTCCTGCACCGCCACGATGAGCGGAGATTGTTTTCCCATTCCCGTGGGCGCGAATGTGCCTGCTTTTAGTATCGTGTCAAGCTCGGCGTCCGTGATCTGCTTTTCATCGTATGCACGGCATGATCTGCGTTCGATAAGGTCTTTGATCGTTTCATTCATGGTATTTCCTCCTTGTACTTTGAAAAATTAAATTGACAAACTGTTATAATGTCCGGTTTGCCTGCGCCATTTGCATAGGCAATGCGGCCGGATCACGAATTTTTCGCACTGTATCCCACGAGGTCTTTGATGACTTCTCCCGCAATGATGAGTCCTGCGACGGACGGGACAAAAGCGTTGCTTCCGGGCACCTGACGGCGCTCGGTACACTTTCTGGCTGTTCCGGGCGGACAGATGCAGTGTGTGCGGCAAGAGATCGTCATATCGTCGAGCGGCGTCATCGGCGGCTCTTTTGAATATACGACTTTCAGCGATTTTACGCCTCGCTTTCTTAACTCGGTCCTCATAACTCTCGCAAGCGGACACATGGACGTTTTGTATATGTCGGCGACTTCAAAGGCGGTCGGATCCATTTTGTTTCCCGCGCCCATGCAGCTGATTATCGGAACGCCCGCCTCTTTTGCCTGCATCACAAGCGCTATCTTGCCTGTCACGGTGTCGATCGCGTCGACGACGTAATCATACTCTGAAAAGTCGAACTGATCGGCTGTGTCGGGCATATAAAACGTTTTGTATTTCCGAACGACAGCGTTCGGATTTATCTCCAAAATGCGTTCTTCCGCCACATCTACCTTGTATTTGCCGACCGTTTTTCGCGTTGCTAAAAGCTGTCGGTTGAGATTTGTCAGGCATACTTTGTCGTCGTCGATCAGGTCGATCGCGCCGACGCCGCTTCTTGCAAGCGCCTCTACCGTAAACCCGCCGACGCCGCCTATGCCGAAAACGGCAACGCGCGATGAAAAGAGCTTTTCCATTCCGTCGGCGCCGATGAGCAGTTGTGTTCTTGAAAACTGATTGAGCATTATTATCTCCTTATTTTGCGTTTCCTTCCCGTATATTTTGATGATCTGTACCTTTGAGAATATATCCGTTTTCCTCTATCGTGGCTCTTATTTTGTCAATATCGGGCGTTCCGTAAAGTTCGAGTTTGACCGTTCCGCTTTTGTGATCCGCCTCGGCGGATATCACAAAATCAAGCGCTTCGAGCGCAGCTTTGACGGTTGCCTCGCAGTGCGGGCACATCATACCGTCTACATCAAGTGTGACAGCGTTATGTTTCTCGACGGAACTCACATTCTTTTTTCGCGCGGAGCGGCGCGGCTTGTCGTGCGCGCTGTCGCGTATTTTCAGAAGATTCAGCCTCAGGGCGTTGAGACATACCGTAACGCTTGACAAACTCATCTTCGTGCCCCTCACTGATAAGGAAATAGATGTGTATATCAAGGAATACTTTCCTTTTATAAACCTCGATTTCACCACGTTTGTGGTCGACAAAGACGA